>JBFJWR010000167.1:0-6516 GCA_041623535.1 Pseudomonadales bacterium | reverse complement strand
CCGGCCGTCATGGCTTCCTTGGGCAGGGCGTTGGCTTCACGCAGGTAGCGCCGGATGGCGCCCGCCGAGATCGCCAGCACGATGTCGTTGACCGTTCCGTCCACCTGTTTCGCCAGGTCGCGAATCCGTTCCAGTTCGTACTGCTGGGTGGCAAACCGGCGCTGTGCGGTGATCCGCTGATTGAGGATGGTCTGCGGGCACTCGAAGGGCGCCTTCATCGGATCCTTGGCGTTGCGCCCGCTCTTGGAGATTTTCTTCAGTGCCTTGCGCAGTTCACCTGCCGTACGCACCTTGCCGCGGAAGTCGCTGAGCGCGGCCCGCGTGGCGTTCTCGGTGGAGGGCAGGGTCCGCAGTTCGGTGTCGGACTTGCGGGTTTTCTCGACCGGCGGAATGCTCCAGGGTGGCGGCATGTTGCGCTTCCTGGCGCCGGTGGACAGGATGCGCTGCAGCATGCGTACGCCGCTGACGCCGTCTATCAGGGAATGGTGGCACTTGAAGTAAATGGCGAAACGGTTGTTCTCCAGTCCCTCGATCAGGTGTGCCTCCCAGAGCGGACGGTTGAAATCCAGCGGATGACTGTGCAGGCGCGAAACCAGCACCCCGAGTTCCCGCTCACTGCCGGGTTTGGGCAGGGCGGAATGGCGGAAGTGGTAATCAATGTCCAGGTCGTCATCGGTCGCCCAGCTCATGCTGATGGCGCCCAGGCGGCCATTGGGCAGCTTCAGGTTAAAGGGTTCGTGGACTTCCTCGGCCGTCCGCCAGCGGGTTGCCATTTTCTGCATGAAATCTTCCGGCGCATCTTTCGGCAGGCTGAATATCAGCAACTGGCCGACGTGCATGGGCGCTTCGTGGGATTCCACAAACAGCCAGGATGCATCGAGGATATTCATGCGGGACATAGGGCTTCTCCAGGGTCGCGGGAACGAAAGTTCAGACGCTGGAGTATAGCTCGGCCGAAGCGCGGCGGCAGGGGCACCACGGTCAGCGGCCCCTCGCGCAGAATGCAGGCCCGGGGCCGGGATGGTTGCCGGGCGGGGCGCTGCCAGGGCAGACCCCGTCCGGCGGCAGTCAGGCCTGGGGCAGGTTGATGTTCAGTTCGAGTACCGAGCAGTGATCATTGCGATCCACCTGCACCTGTACGTCCTCGTCACCCACCGGCACGTAGCGGCGTATCACTTCCAGCAGTTCCTGCTGCAACCTGGGCAGGTAATCCGGCTGGCCCCGTTGCGAGCGCTCGTGCGCGACGATGATCTGCAGCCGCTCCTTGGCAATCGAGGCAGTCGCCGGTTTGGCAGAAGAAGAAAAATAATCCCAGAATTTCATAGCGGCTACCCCGTAAACATCCGATGCAGAAAGCCTTTCTTAGGCACTTCGATGAACCGTTGCGGCCGGTCTTCGCCGAGCAGGCGGGCTACCGCGTCTTCGTAGGCCATGCCGGCCGGCGCTTTCTCGTCGAGAATGACCGGTATGCCCTGGTTGGAAGCGTTCAGTACCGCCTGTGACTCGGGAATGACGCCCAGCAGCGGAACCGACAGGATTTCCTGCACGTCCTGTACCGACAACATCTGCCCGTTCTCCACCCGTTGCGGGTCATAGCGGGTCAGCAGCAGGTGTTCGCGGATCGGTTCCTCGTTGTTCTCGGCGCGCCGCGACTTGCTTTGCAGGATGCCGAGGATGCGATCCGAGTCGCGTACCGAGGAGACTTCCGGGTTGGTGACCACGATCGCTTCATCCGCGAAATACATGGCCATCATGGCGCCGTGTTCGATGCCGGCCGGTGAATCACAGATGATGTAATCAAAAGACTTCGCCAACTCGACGAGGATTTTCTCCACGCCTTCCTTGGTCAGCGCGTCTTTATCGCGGGTTTGCGAGGCCGGCAGGATGTACAGCGTGTCCAGGCGCTTGTCGCGGATCAGCGCCTGGTTCAGCCCGGCTTCGCCCTGGATGACGTTGACGAAGTCAAAAACCACGCGTCGTTCGCAGTTCATGACCAGGTCCAGGTTGCGGAGGCCGACATCGAAGTCGATGACCGCGGTCTTGTGACCGCGTGCCGCGAGTCCGGAACTGATGGACGCGCTGGTCGTGGTTTTACCAACGCCCCCCTTGCCCGAGGTTACAACAATGATTTTTGCCACTTTCTTGATTCCTGAGTTAGCTGGGTGAATGTGCATGGAAACGGAGAATCTGCACCGTGATATGCGTTGTCGGTCAGCCTTCGGCGCGAGCGCCGGGCAGCGGATTGATGGTCAGTTTGTCGTCAAAAAGCTCGATGACCACTGCCTGCCGCCAGCCGGAGTCGGGTGTCTGCTCGACAACCTGGTAGCAACCGCCGATCGCGACCAGTTCGGCTTCCAGGGACTGGCAGAAGATGCGCGCAGAGGTGTCCCCGCGAATCCCCGCCAGTGCGCGCCCGCGTACCGGTGCGTACGCATGAATATTGCCGGCGGCGAGTACTTCGGCACCGGCGGACACCGGCGCCATGACGATCAGGTCGCCGTCCGGCGCAATGACCTGTTGCCCGGAGCGCACCGGTTGGCGGATCAGTCGGGCGGTGCCCGGGACTGCTTCCGGCGGCCTGGCCGCACCCGCCGCCGCGTCGGGACGTCGTTCGCCACGTTCGCGGGATGCACTGACGGGCAGGCAGGGCAGGCCGGCACTGCGCGCCAGTTGCTCAACCTCGGGCGATCCGGCGCGTACGCCGATCACGTGCAGTGATACATCTGCGCAGATACCGAGCAGTTCCAGGATCGGGAAGCCCTGCAGCGGGCCGGTGTGCGACTCCAGGCTCAGCAGGAAGGGGACCGCGCGAAAAAACTCGGGTGCCGAGGCAACGTGCGCGGAGACTTCGCGGGCAAATTCGACGGCATCGAACTGGGAAACTTCCAGTACCGTGCAGGTGAGCACGGTACCCTTGAAGCGAACCTGGGCGGCCGTGGTTGCGCAGGAGGCAGTGGACAATGCAAATTCCTTTTCGTTGCACGAGGTGCTTCATTCCATGAAGCCGCCGAACGGCAGACAGCCATTCGCGCGGGGATTATATCCGCGTTGTGTTGCGGTTCAAGTGCGCTGGTTAAGCATTCAGCGTTTGAGTTCCGCCAGGTGTGCGAGAACGAGTGTTCGGGCGGCGTCAGGAAACTGCGCGACCGGGAAAGCCACGAACATGCCGGCACTGGCTGGCTGGCGCAGCAGCAGGAAGAAACCGTCCACTTCGCACCAGTTCTCGAATGCGCTCCAGTTCAGGTTCACGCGGCCGTGACCGGATACTTCCAGCACGCCTTCGGCATCCATGCGATACGAGAGTCCGGCGGGTTGCAGTTGCCGGAACTGCGCAATGGCCATGCGAGTAGCGCTGTCACGTATGGTCGCCAGTACGGCGGCGGCAATGATGAGCACGGCGACAACGACATAAGCGCTCCAGTGCGCCGGGGTCATGCCGATCACCACCACCATCGCGGCGACTGCGAAGAGCAAGAGGGCGCGATACAGCCGACCGTAGCGCTTTTTCCAGAAGCGGTGATAGACGTCACGCACGCCGTCCTCGGTATGCGTCACGGAAAACTCAATCATGGTGTGTCGCCTCGTTGCCGGCCTGCAGATGAGCTCTGTACGACATGATACAAACCTGGGCCTACTGCGGCAGCCGGAATCCGCTCAGGATTCACGACACAACTGCATCCAGTAGTCGATTCCGGCGCTGCGGTATTTCTGCCGGTGGGAAATAAAATAGAAATGCCGCCTGAGGTCGCGATGCGGCGTCGGCAGGGGAACCAGGGTGCCGCGCGCGAAGGCCTCGGCCAGCGCGAGCCGGGACAGGCAGCCCACGCCCAGTCCGGCTGCGACGGCCCGCTTGATGGCCTCGGTATGTTGTAACTCCAGTTGCACCTGCAGGCTGGCGAGGAGCCCGGTCATGGCCCGGTCAAAGGTCTGCCGTGTACCCGAGCCCGGTTCGCGCAGAATCCACTGGCAGGATTGCAGGTCGGCGTCAGTCAGCGGGCGGCCGTCGGCCAGGGCATGGCCGGGCGCGGCGAACACCACCAGTTCGTCTTCACGCCACGGCAGCACATCCAGTTCCGAGTGCTGCAGTTCACCCTCGATCAGCCCCAGATCCAGTTCGAACTGCTCAACCTTCCGGGCCACGGTGGCCGTGTTGGCGACTTCCAGCGTCACGCGGGCATCCGGATGACTCTGCTTGTAGCGGACCATGATCTCCACGGCCAGGTAGTTGCCGATGGTCAGGGTTGCGCCCACTTTCAGGGGGCCGGGGCCGGTGTGGGCGCTGATGGCCAGTTCCAGTTCGGTGGCGCGCTCCAGCACTGCCAGGGCCTGGGGGCGCAGTGCGCGTCCCAGTTCATTCAACTGCAGACGTTTGCCGATCCGGTCGAACAGCTGCACATCGAAACGGTTTTCCAGGTCACGCAGGGCGCCACTGGCCGCAGACTGCGACATCGACAGGCTGTCCGCCGCCTGCGTGATGTTCTCCAGGCGGGCGGTGGCGAGGAATACCTCGAGTTGTCTGAGCGTGTAGCGCATATATCTGCAAAACCGATTACATAAATGAATATAAACCATTTTAACGATTTAATGATTTGCCATACATTGTTCATACATTAATCAGGCCGCGATTACGGCGAGAGGAATGACAATGGCAAACCTGGTGAAAGAACGCGTTCTGGATGTACACCACTGGACGGATTCGCTGTTCAGCTTCAAAACCAGTCGTGATCAGGGTCTGCGCTTCAAGAACGGCCACTTCGTCATGGTTGGCCTGGAAGACGGGGGCCGGCCGCTGCTGCGGGCGTACAGCATTGCCAGCGCCAATTACGAAGAGAACCTGGAGTTTTTCAGCATCAAGGTACCGGATGGCCCGCTGACCTCGCGGCTGCAGCATATCAAGGCGGGCGACGAGGTGCTCATCAGCACCAAGCCCACCGGCACGCTGGTCACCGATCACCTGCTGCCCGGGCGGCGCCTGTACCTGCTGGCAACCGGCACCGGCCTGGCGCCGTTCATGAGTATCATCAAGGATCCCGAGGTCTATGAGCAGTATGAACAGATCGTGCTGGTGCATGGTGTACGCCGGGTAACCGATCTTGCCTACCGTGACGTGATCTGTAATGAACTGCCCGCCAATGAATATTTCGGGGAACAGGTGCGGGAAAAACTGCTTTACTACCCGACCGTGACGCGTGAACCCTTCGTCAACCAGGGGCGTATTACGGACCTGATGCGCAGCGGGCAGTTGTTTGCTGACCAGCAGTTGCCGCCCCCCAATGCGGATGAAGACCGTTTCATGCTTTGCGGCAGTCCGGCGATGCTGGCGGACACCTGCCAGATCCTCGAGGAGCAGGGATTCCGCGAAACACGACAGGGTGTTGCCGGGCATTACGTCATTGAAAGGGCTTTCGTGTCCTCCTGAGCCGTTCCGAATTTATCGTTTTGAGATCCCTTGCTGGATGGCATGGGGCGGCTCAATTCACCCATGTGAATCGTTACTGACTTCGCAGTGCATGAGTTTCCTTACTAGTCCCTGATTTTCCCGGATCTGCATCCAGGGACAGAGCCACTGCGCCCACTGAATAGAAGTTATTCACATGCGGGTTGCTTATTCGCCTTTGTCCTACAATATCTACCTAAGCCATTGTTTTACAATTTATGACTCGCAAGCTACTGTTTTCAAAGGATATAAAAATTCTGAAAAAGATCGGATTTGGTCTTGACGAATAAATTAAATATATACGTCCAAGGGCAGAAAAGTTACCCACAGAATTATCCACAGGCTGGCGGAATCTTCACCGATTTCTAACCGGGAGCCATGCCCGCACGAATCCAGGGCCACTGATTCGCGCGATCCGAAAAGTTATTAACATTACGATTCTTTCAGTTTCCGCATCCCTCGCTTCGGGATTTCTGCTGCACCGGCACTCGTTTTTAACGTATAAGCTATTGAATCAATGCAAGTAACTTAAAGTTAGGCTGGTTTTGTCAAATTGTCAGACAACCGGACAGCTCGGGCTGTATGGGTCCATCCAATAGTTATCCCCAGAATTGTCCACAAGGAAGGGGTGTCAGAAGAAGGTAAGGCGTCCGCCGGTTCCAGCCACACCAGGCATAGCATGGTCAGCACCCTACTTCGTATTGGCTGGATTGTGGGTGTCTGCGCGGAAACCGTGCTATATGTGTTTGTAATCTATCGGTTTAAAACTGTGGAACTGGGTAGCTGGCGGGTGATGGCGACAGCAGAAGCGAACAGGAAAGAATGGGAGGGCGGTGTGGCCCGGATACCACTGAGTGTGTCGGTGCTTATGCTGGTTTCGGATGCGGAGACCCGTATGGTGAAAACGCGGGACATTTCTGATGTCGGCGTATTTCTGCTCATGGGTGACCCAAAGCCGGAAATTGGCGAGGTAATACGGGCCCAGGTCATCGGCCTGGGGGAGGGCGAGGCCCCGATCGTCGAGATGGCCGTATGTGCGGTGGAAGACGAGGGCGTCGAGTGTCGCTACATAAGCACCT
>JBFJWR010000166.1:0-6553 GCA_041623535.1 Pseudomonadales bacterium | reverse complement strand
CCGTTCTTGTCGAAACCCAGCACATCAATTTCGGGTTCCTGCGGCAGGTAGCCGTTATTGATGAACTCGTTGTTGTAAATGAACATGCCCTCGGGATACAGGTCCATGCGCAGGTCCGTGGTGCCCCTGATGCCCGGCGTGGTCTTGTCGTTGCCGGAGTTACCGCCGTTGAGCAGTTCATGACTGGCAGCCACCACGCCCACGGTGCGGTGATGCTGGATCAGGTTGTCGTGAATCTCCATGCGGTCGTAGCCGAGGATCAGCAGGCCGATACCGGCCGGCACATCGGCAACCACGCCGGGGACCGCGAAGTTGTAAAGGTTGTTGTACTGCGAGATGTTGTCATACATGCGGGTCTTTTCGCCGTACTGGGCGAGCCCGGGCAGATCGAAAATCAGGAAACCGGCGGTATTACATTCCGCCAGGTTGTCATGCATGTCGGCGCTGTCGGTGTTCTCGATCTCGTAACCGGCCACGTTGTAGCGCGCGATGGAGTTCTTGATGATCACGTTGTTGGACTGGCCGACGTAGATACCGGCATCCGCCGCACCAAAGGCATGTACGTCATCCAGCGTGATGTGGCTGGACTGCACCGGGTAGATGGCGTACGCGCCGTTGGTGCTCTTGCCGATGTAAGGGGGAGAAATCGTGTACGCGGGTTGCTTGAGCACATCGCGTAACCCGTCCAGCGGCGTGCCCGGCGGTACGAATCCACGCGCGCCTTCGTATTCAGAATCGATCTTGCCGAACTTGCGGCGGGTATTGTCCGGCGTTCCCAGTTGCGCGATGTTCGGGACACACATCGGGTTCAGTGATTCCGGGTTGCTCAGGTCGGTGGTGCCGTCGGCACTCGACCACATGACCCGGATGCGGCGCATTTCGATATGGCTGGATTTGCTGACCGTAATCGCGAAGCCCGGAGTGTCTATGATGGTCAGGTCTTCGATCTTCACGCCGGTCATGCCGGTAAGCAGAATGCCGTCCGGCGAACCTGACTTGGCAAAACTCAGTATCGTGCTGTCACGACCGGCCCCGACGATGGTGATGCCCTTGAGGCGATCCATCGAAATCGGGGTCGTGAAATGATAAATGCCAGGCCCAAACTTCAGCGTGTCACCATGTCCCATGGCCCCGAGTGCGGCGGCGGTTTGCTGCTGTGCATCCTCCCCGGCAGTGACCGGGTAAACGGTACCTGCAGCAACATGCGATGCGTTCAGAAACAGGAACAGGGACAGGAGGGGCAGGAACTTTTTCATGCTGGATTACCGTGAAGAAGGGCGGAATGCGCGTTCAAAAGTATCAAGGTAATCCAAACCGGGCGTCAGGGCAAAAAAACACCAGTTTTCGCCCCGCGCACCGATCAAACTAGAATTTTCTCAATTCCCGCTTTACTGCAGGCATAACCTGAACCGGGTCCGGCGCAGCTCCTTTTTCCTCCTGTCACATGTTATTTCTTCACGTCACATGCCTCCGTGCAGGGCCCGGAAGCCGGCCGGTTGCGCGCGCGCCAGCGCAGGAACAGGGCATATCCCACCCCCAGCACCTGCCGGACCCCGGGCAAGCCGCCCAGCCGTCCCATCCAGCGCAGGCCCGGCAGCGCCAGCCAGAGGGCCAGGAAGGCGTCCACGCCACTGCGAAGCTCGCCCACCGGGGTGCGCACATACAGCCGGGACATCGCGGCCTCCCAGGAGAGATCCGGAGCCACCCGGCCATCGCTGACCTTGCTGATATCCGCAAAGCAGATCCGCTCGGCACCGCGGCGGCGCCGGTAGAAATCGATTTCGTGCCGGCAGACCGGGCAGGCGCCGTCGAAGTAGACCGTCAGAACCGGGGCCGTTTTCATGCGGGAGCACCTCTCATGCCTGCAGCATTTCCAGTACGTTTCCGCCCGGGTCACGGATGTAACAGGATTGCGTACCGTCCCGGTGCCTGGTCAGCGGACCAAACTCCCCGGCATGCGGCGTGGCGATGGCGAGGTGTGGCGGATGTTCCCCGGGAATCACCAGCGCCAGCCGGATATTGGCCATGCGCAGCAGGGCCCAGGTCTCATCCTGGTACTCCACCTCGCAGGCGAAGTGCGAGCGGTACCACCCGGTGGCGGCCGCAATCTCTGCCACCTGGATGGCCACGTGATGTACGTGATCCAGCGGCGCATGACGGGTGTCCCCCGCCGCGGTGGATGTTGCGTTCGCCTCTGTCATCGTATGTCTCTCCTGTAAACCTGTGAAACGGCGTTGCTGCCGCACCGGCCCGAATGCATTCCGGCATCCGGGCCGCCGTGTTGGATGCCTGCTCAGGCCGCCTCCTCGAGCAGGCCCGTCGCGCCGGACTGTGCACCCGGCAACCGGTCGAAGGCGTCCGTCGCCAGGCAGCTGCGGCGCAGCTGGTCATAGCTGTCGATGGCATCCGCCTCGTCACTGGTCAGCGTGCCGTCCGACACTGCGTTACGCAGATCATCCTGCAGGTGCTGCGGCGCATACCCGCGGGGCAGGCTGCGCAGAAAACGCACGTAAGCAGTCTCGATCGTGCTCAACTGATCCAGCGCCACGTCCATGCGACCAGTGATGTCATCCGCTGCCAGCGGGAAGTATCCGGGCCGGGTCAGCCAGTCCCGCAGGCTGGACGGCCGCATCATCTGCCTGGCAATGGAACTGCCCAGCGCATCGGAGGGCTCGCTCACCCGGATGCCGGCCGGGAAGCAGACACCCCGGATGATCATGCGGGCAGCAGTCGGCAGGTTATCGAGCAACTGGCCGAATGCCTCCTCGATTCTTGCCAGGTGGTAGCGCAACGACCAGCGCGCAAGATCCAGCCCGTCGACATGGAACTGCTTTTCCTCTTCGTACATCTTGACGACGGCAGACGCCATGTACAGGTGACTGAGCACGTCCCCCATGCGCGCCGACAGCCGCTCACGCCGCTTCAACTGGTCACCGAGCAGGGCCATGGCGATGTCCGCGGAGAACGCCAGCGCCGCAGAGTGACGGGATAATTGCCGCACTTCACCATCGAGCGGTGAACGACGCAGTCCGCGGGCAAAGCGGGCACCGGTAAGCGCATGCCAGAAGGCGCGCAGGCCATTACTGACAATGTGCGAGACATGGGCAAAAAACAGTCGGTCAAAGTCCCGCAGACCGGCCTTCCGGTCCGGGTTATCCGCCGCTTTCAATTCATCGAGCACGTAGGGATGGCAGCGGATTGCCCCCTGGCCGAACACCATCAGGCTGCGGGTCAGGATGTTCGCGCCTTCCACGGTAATGGCGATCGGGATCGACTGGTAGATCGTCGCGAGATAATTGCCCGGCCCCATCTGCACGCCACGCCCGCCATGTACGTCCATGGCATCGTTGACCACGGTGCGCATCATCTCGGTCATGTGCAGCTTGGCAATGGCACTGACCACCGCGGGTGAAGTCTGGTCGATCCCCAGCGCAGTCATGCGGCGGCTGGCTTCGGTGATGTAGGTGAGTCCGGCGATGCGTGCATTCGCCTCCTGCACACCCTCGAACTCGCCCACCGGCACACCGAACTGGCGACGGATCCGCGAAAACGCACCGCTCATGCGATAGCTCACCTTGGTGCCGGCCGCGCTCAGGGCCGGCAACGAGATACCGCGTCCGGCAGACAGGCACTCCATCAGCATGCGCCAGCCGCGACCCGCCATATCCGGCCCGCCGATGATCCAGTCCAGCGGGATGAACACGTTTTCACCGCGGATGGGACCGTTCATGAACGCGCCGGGGAAGTGGCGCCGGCCGATTTCCAGGCCGGGATGACCGGCCGGAATGAGTGCGCAGGTAATCCCGTAGTCCCTGCTGCTGCCATCCAGCAATCCATCCGGGTCCCGCAACTGGAATGCCAGCCCCACCAGGGTGGCGACGGGCGCCAGGGTAATCCAGCGCTTCTCAAAAGTGAGACGGATTCCAAGTACCTCCCGTCCCTCGTGGCTGCCACGACAGACGATACCTTCGTCGGGAATCGCCCCGGCATCGGACCCGGCTTCCGGGCTGGTCAGGCCGAAACACGGGATATCTTCGCCGGAAACAAGCCGCGGCAGCCACTTCTGCTTCTGTTCCGCGGTGCCATAGTGCATCAGCAGTTCGCCCGGACCGAGGCTGTTCGGCACCATCACGGTCACCGCGGCAGCCACGGACCGGCTCGCGATCCGCGTGACCACGCAGGATTGCGCGTAGGCCGAGAACCCCAGTCCCCCTTCGGATTCCGGGATCAACATGCCGAAGAAGCGGTTTTCACGCATGAATTTCCAGACCGCCGGCGGAAGGTCCCTGTCTTCGTGGTTGATTTCCCAGTCGTTGAGCAACGCACAGAGTTCGGCGGTTTCGCCTTCGAGAAAGGCAGCCTCGCGTTGAGTGAGCGCCGGGGCACGCATCCTGCGCAACTCCTGCCAGTCGGGGTTGCCACGGAACAGTTCCGCCTCCCACCAGACCTGCCCCGCTTCCAGCGCCTGTTTCTCGGTTTCACTGATGCGGGGTCTGACGCGCAGGAAATAGGCGAAAAAGGGTCGACCGAGCAGGAAGCGGCGCAACGGAGTGCGGCCCAGCAGCAGCGCCGCGAGGACAAATCCGCCGGCAATCGCAATGGACGATGCAGGTTGCAGCGTTCCGGTCAGCCATGCGGCGCCGGCCGCGGTGGCGCCCAGCAGTACCCAGGCGAGTGGCCCGCTCCGGTAGGCGGCGAGAATGGATCCCGCGAGTAAAGTTCCGGTGATCAGAAGTAATGCTTGCATGTCGGCGTTCCTCAATCAGTTACAAAGGACCGGGCTAGCGCACCCGCGATACATATTGAGGAGATAATATCTACTCATTTTATTATTATGTCAAGCGCGTACTGGGGAGGAGAGCAGGCTGGCCCGGTCACGAAAAGCCGGTCGAAATGAATAATATAACTCGATATATCATAGGCTTGCTTTCAAACTCCCAGCGCCTGGCTAGCGGTTGCGCCAGCAGACAGGCCGATCAGGGCGTAATTTCCAATCACTTTTGAGGCTATTTTTTCTACTCATTTAATGCACATAAGAGAAAAAATGAGTATCATGGGATGTACGTGCAACGTCAGTAACGGGAGAGAACCAATGAGAAGCATTTCACTACCGCAGTTGGAGAACCGCAGCAGCCCGGCAGACATCGCCGTGCAGTCCGTTGAGGGCGACATATACCTGTCATTCGCCCGGATCGGAGACGACCTGCTGCTGATCACCCGTGGCAGCGGAGAACTGCTGCGCGCCCGCAGCATCGACCAGATGCACAGCCTGCTCAGGAATGTGCCAATGGGGACGGCGCAGTTGCTGTTGCAAACGCCCTACGAGGAAATGATCGGCCTGGAACAGGAACGCAGCACTACGGGCGTCCCCCTGGCCTGGTAACCGCCCTCTCCGGAGAATCTTCCCCGGGTTCTCCAATCCTTGAGCCGGCATGCGTGCCGGCTTTTTTTTTGCACGGTCCCACCCGCTATCCCGCCGAACTCCCCCACGCGCCACGAAATCGCGCGGCTCAGAGGCGGATACCTTCGTGATCAAGCGCTTCGCGCAACAGCGTTTCCATGATTTCGCGGCACGCGGCGGTCCCGCGATGCAGGCGCGCATGAAAGCGCTCATCGCCAGCCGAACGACTTTCACATTCGGCACTGTACTGTTCGAATGCCTGCAGATCGCGGATCAGCCCGGCCAGGTGGTTCGGACATTCGCAACGGACCGCAGAATCCAGCGCGGTCACGCGCGCCAGTTGTTCAGCGGAAAACTGCGGCGGGCTCACCGGCCGGGAAAGCGCTGACTCAAACCGGCTGACTGCCGGCACGTCATCGGGAACCGTGAGCAGGCGGTCGAGGAGATCCTCCGGGGTCAACGGGCCGCGCACCAGCCGGATTTCAGGGACAGCAAGGGCAGCCAGGCAGTCTGCGGCGGCAAAGCGATACACGATGATCATCAGCTTCGCACCGACCTGCCGGCGCAGTTCATGCAGTGCCGAAAGCTGATCGCGATGAAGATTCGCGTGATCGAGTACCAGCAACTCGGTGCTGGCGCCAGCCCTGAGTACCGCCTCGGCATTGTCGAAATAAGCCACCTCGTCGAAACCGTCATGAGCCGATACCAGGCGTCGCACCCGGTCGTCGAAAAAACCGGCAAACAGGATTCGGCGCAACACCGCCGCGCCGCCCCCGGCGCCGGTACCGGCAAACTCCTGCCTCCGTTGTCGCAATTCATCCAGCGCCAGGCGGGCCACCTCGCTGATCGAATCACCGTTCTCGGTCAGTTCGCGCATGATTCTCAGGCGTTCCACGTCCTCGTCCGAGTAGTACCGGGTGCCGGACTCCGAGCGTTCAGGCGTAACGGCGGCATGTCTCCGCTCCCAGATACGGATGCTGCTGGCGGGGATTCCGGTCAGCCGCTCCACCGCTCCAATCTTGTAACGATGTCCTTCATCCTGCGGTTCCGCCTGCGCTGCCATTGCTACCTCGAGTTATTTGAACAGATTAATTGTGTAATTTACCTGTTCACGTGGCAATCTGCGAGTTAGCATCATTCCAGTCGGGCAAT
>JBFJWR010000165.1:0-6570 GCA_041623535.1 Pseudomonadales bacterium | reverse complement strand
TCGCCTCACAGGCCTGGCAGGCGCCGTACCGACACCCGGATGCCACCTCGATGCCCTGCTCTTCCGCGAAGGTCAGCAGGCTTTCCTGCTGTGGGTCCCAGCTGACGGTATGCTGGCTGTCCGTGAAGCGGACCTCGTAGCGGCTCCGGTCGCTGTGATCGATCATCTGGCTGGCGCCGAAGCTCTCGTAATGAACCCGGGCGTCATCCACGCCCGCTTCAAGCAGCCCGTCATGCATCGCCTTGCTGAACGCGGGCTTGCCGCAGATCATGAAGTGCGAATCCGCCTGGAGTGCCTGCATCACGGGAACCTGATCTAGATGCATCCGGCCCGCCTGCATCGGCGGCGCCAGCGCCTCCGCACCTGGCTGGCTGACAAAAACCCTCAGTTCGAAGTTGGGCAACTGCTGCTGCAGGGCCTGCAGTTCACGTTGAAAGGCGAAATCCTGCGCCGAGCGAATGCCGTGAAACAGCTTCACATTGCGGCCCGGGTTCTCGGCTGCGATCGCGTGCAGCATCGACAGGAAAGGCGTGATGCCGATTCCGGCACTGATGAGGATCAGTGCAGAGGTGTCGGTGGGCACGTCCGCGAACTGCCCGCCCGGGTCCTTGATCGCGATGCTATCGCCTATCGCACTGAGATCGTGCAGCCAGCCGGAACCTTTACCCACCTGGGTCTGGCCATCTTCCTGCGCAGTTTCCCGCTTGACCGAGATCCGGTAGCGGCCCCTTTCCCGGCTGCCGCAGGAAAGGGAATATGGACGATATACAAAGCCTCCATCCGGCTGCGGAACAGCCAGCACCAGGTGCTGGCCCGGCACGTAACGCGGCAATTCGCTGCGGGCAGGATCCTCGAACCAGAAGGAGGTGATGTCTTCCGACTCCCGCTGCCGGTCAACCAGCGTATAGGGACGAAAACCCTTTGGAACAACGGATTGGGGTCGCCGGGCCGGACGCTCGGATTTTCGGTACTGCCATTCCGCAAGATGGCCGGTCACCTTGATGATGTTCGACTTGATTCTTCGCCCCACGGCATCAAACCAGAAGTACACATTGCTCGACGGCTTTGGCACGACCTCCACCACATCACCCACGCGAATCTGCGCGGTATTTCGCGGGGTGGCATAGGCGCCCAGGTGCTGATCGGCATACTTCATCAGCGCCCGCGGAATGTTCGGATCCTTCTCTATCCCTGGTTGCGCGGCGCCGGGCATGGAACAGCGGATGGTGGGGACATTGCAGCGAATCAGTGCATCACCGACACGCAGATCCAGTCCCCGCCATTCGTTTTCGATAATGCCGGTCAAACCAGGATCGGTTTCAATCAGGAAATTGGGACGATACCGCTCGACGCGGAAATCGCCCTCCGGGTAATGCGCCCGCATGGCTTCCAGTGCGGCCGTGGTCAGGAAGTGCAAGGGGTAAACATCGTACAAGGCCCCGGGAGGAGTCGTATAACGGGACAGCGTGCCCAGGACCTGAAGCGACCAGGAGGAAAAGTCCGGGGCGGGATCTTCCGGCTTCATCCCGAGCGCGTAACGGATCTCCGTCGGCGACATGGGCCGTGCCAGCCGGTGGGGTGACTTGTCCCGGGCGGCCGGCCGTCGTTGCAGGCTGACCCGCTTGCCGAGGAACATGGACAGGATTGCAGATGCGTACGGATCGTCAGACGTCACCCGGCGGCCATCCGGAAACTCGATTTCCACGATTGAGTTGGCCGCGGGCCCGAAGCCGCCCTGCGGCTCCTGCAGGTAGCGCGCCTTGAGCAGCATGAGCCTGGGAATTTTCCTGCCGCCGACGAACTCCCCGGTATCCTCCTCGCGCACCGCCCAGGTGCGGTCATCGGCGAAACCGCGGCGCTCCATCTGCGCCACCGGCACGCGTTCACCGAACATGGATTTCACCGGGAACCGCCAGATCTCCTTGACTGTACCGACCTGCATTTCAGTCACCCCGAACAATCATGTTATCGCGCAAAACCCTGGCGCTTCGCGCGAAGGAGAAGGGTTCTGCCATGGCGGGACGAAAGGAGGCCACGGCAGGCCCCGTACCCGATTCCGGTTCATTGCACGTGTTCCCGTAACATGGCCTGCAGCCGCGCTTCCAACCGGGCATGAAACGCATCGATCTGTTCCGGGTCGACGTCAGTACCATGAACCGGCGGCGCAAGCGGCGGATCAAGGTAGTGAACCAGTTTCGCCGGCCTGGGTACAGGCGTTCCCAGGACGCCAACTGCCAATGGCGCCGCCAGCCTGTGGCGGTTGTACACCCAGTCCGTCACCGGGCTGGGTATCACATGGTAGATATCGTCGGCCGCCGGGCAGGCCGAGAGGATGATCGGGGCACCGGTACGCACGGCCAGCCTTACGAACCCCTTTCTGTCGCCGATATCCAGTTGATACTTCCTGCTGCTCGGGCGGAGTGCCTCGCGCATTCCACCGGGCGCGACCAAGACGAGTTCCCCATTGTTGAGGAGCTTCTCTGCATTCTGCTGGGAGCCTTCGACGAAGCCATAGGCTTGCGCCAGGTCCCGGAATACCGGGATCCTGAACATGTACCGGTCACCCAGCAACCGTATATTCCGCCCCAGTTGGGCTCTTACAGCAGCGGCCAGCAGGCCGCTGTCATAGGTGGCGAGCGAATGATTGACCACGATCAATGCGGGGCCACTGGCGGGGATGTGCTCCAGGCCCTCGATACGATGATGATGGTATCGCGCCACCCGCCTCAGAATGGAGTCGACAATCTCGACGGTGTTCATTTCCGAACCTTTTTGAAACTGTGCCACAGCGCATATTCTGACGCCGCCCGTCCTTGACGTATCGTCAGGATGCGCCAAGTATTTGAACAATTTGGGACACCCGGGCTGACACCGCCTTGAGCACGCCCCCAACCATGCCCGCCCGCTTCGCCGATCTTCTCAACGATTTCGTGCGCGCCCGTGGCCTGCCGCCGGATTTGCTCGCCCCCATGTCCGTTGACAATCGGCCGCAGGGGGAGGAACCCGTTTCCCTGGCGGGCTGGGTGCAGGCGTTGAACAATATTGCCGAAGCGACCGGCACCCCGTCGGTCGGTCTCGAGATCGGTGCGCTGATACGGCCGCGACACCTGGGCGTGGCCGGCTATCTCCTGGCGCACTGCGCCAACGTCGGCGAGATGCTTGTTCGCATGCTTCACTTCAGCCAGCTCTTCCTGAGCGACACAAAAAGTGAACTCCTGATCGAAGGTGAAAACTGCGTGCTGGGATGGCCGGCAGGGTCTGTACCACTGACCCCGATCTGGGCAGACCTGCGCCTCAGTGCGATCGTGACCTTCTGCCGGAACATGACGGGGCTGACGGACTACCCGGTCACGCTCACGGAATACGCGCTGCCAGCGCCAGCGGACATTGCGCCCTACACAGCGTTTTATGGAGGCGACGTTCATTTCGACTGTGCGCGTTTTTCGGTCCGGGTCGGTGTGGAAATGATCTCCACCCCGCTGGTTGACCCGGACCCGATGCTGGTTGAAGCACTCGATCAGAAGGCCGGGAGGCTGCTGCAGGTCCTGTCCGCCAGGAAGGATATCGACGAGCCCCTGTACCAGGCCACCATGCAGGCCATCAACGCCGGATCACCGGGCGCAGACGCTGTTGCAGCACGCCTGAACTGTTCGAGGCGCACCCTGAATCGACGACTCCGGAAGTACGGGAGGTCTTTTCAGCAGGTCCTCGATGAATGTCGTCTCGAACTCGCCAGGAACTACCTCACCGATCCACAGTTGAGCATCACGGACATCAGTGGATTGCTGGGTTACACCGAGCACTCGGCTTTCACCCGGGCATTCAGGCGCTGGACCGGTACGACGCCGGCTGAATTCCGGCGCAGTTTGCCTGGTTGAATCCGTTTTCCTTTTGCAGCGCACCTGCCTGCACGCCTGTTTTTCACCGGGCAGTTTTTGCCTGATCACCCTGTCCCGAATTGTTAAGAAACCTGTCTCACCCTGGCGATTCGTCGCGCCAGGCAATCCATAGAATGATTCCGTGGTCGCAGAAGCGACAGGCAGAACACTGAACTTTTCGGGGAGGCGACAGTGAAAATGAACGTGAGAGAAGGTTCCGTGGAATCACACGGGCATCGCCTGGGATATCTTGCGGTCAATGAGCACCTGCTCGGGCAGGATGACCAGCCCGTCGTCGTGTTCATTCACGGCGTGCTGGCCTCGGTCAACTTCTGGCGTGACTGCGTCCCGGCGAGCTTTGACGATCGCCCCTGGTATTCATTGAGCCTGCCCGCACACCACCCGTCCACCGTGCCGCCGGACTTCGCGCCGGAGCAGGTGAATGCGGACTGGTTCTTCAGCGTGATGAACGGCGCACTGAAGGAAATCCTGGGTGATCGCAAGGCGATTGTCGTCGGACATTCCACGGGCGGCTTCTCCGCGCTCAATCTTGCGATTCACAGGGCACCCAACGTGGTGGGCATCGTCAGCGTGGCGGGGTTCCACAGTGGCAGATGGGGTGGCGCGGAAGGTCTGCTGGTGAAACTGGCGGGGCTTGGAAAGTGGGCGAAAGCTCCCTTCGTGGCCAACCTGGCCCTGGCCCGGCCGAGCCGTTTCATGCAGCGCATATTCGCCGCCACCCTGGCTTACGATCAAAGCGCCTATCGTGCCAATCCGTTGAGTCAGCGCATGCTGGAGAATATCGAGCCCAATGTCCGTCAGCAGAACTTTGCTGACGTGTTTCCCTTGTTCAACGGGATCAGCCGACTGGAGATTGCCGATCAGCTCGGGGAAATCGACATACCCTGCTATGTTTTCGCGGGAACACATGATCCGATCGTTCCGGCCAGGCAGTCGTTGTTATTGTCCAGCAGCATACCTGGCGCAAATATGATTGTTTTCCAGAATGTTGGGCATATGCCCTTCATCGAGGACACGGAAAATTACTGTAATGCCCTGGAGGAAGCGGTGACCCGCATCATCGGTCAATCCGGCAACGAAACCAGGTAAAGACAATGGATCATCGCCGTTTCAGGAAAAAGTTCCTGCGATTGAAGAGCAACGCCAGCTGGCGGTCCGGCAGTTGACTTAAGCAAGGGTATTGCAGAGTGGGAAATGCCACCCAACCACAAGCGGCCTGTGACCTCGTGATCACCAATGTCACGGTCTGGGGCGGAAGCAGGCCTGAACCAGCGTATGCGTGGCTGGCGGTGCGCAACGGGCGCATTCATTCCATCGGCAGGACCGGACAGCAGCCACCCGCGGCCAGGGAGCGACTGGATGGCCGGGGGAAAACCATTCTGCCGGGCTTTGTCGATTGCCATTCCCATATCTCGGCGGGCTCAATTGCCAGTATCTGCAGGAGCGGTGCAAACCTGGGTTCCCGGGAGGAAGCACTGGAGACCATCGCCGCCGCAGCGGAAACAGACCCCTCCGACTGGCTGGTCATGTTCCATGTCGACTGGAATGCCTGGAAGAATCCGAAGCCACCCACTGCTGCCGAACTCGAAGACGCCTCGCAAGGCAGAAAGGTGATTCTCGTCTGTGAGTCACTGCATCGGGCGGTACTCTCGGAAAGTGGCCTCCGGGCCTGCGATGTCAGCAACTATTCCCACACCGCGTTTGTCGAAACATCCCGTGGCGAGATGAACGGGGTGGTTTGGGAGGAAGTGTTTTCTGCCTGCCTGGAACAGGTACTGAATGCGGTCATTACATCACTGGGTGTGGATGGTTTTGCCGGGGTGCTGCTGGCCGAAGCGAACCGTCACCTCGCCCATGGCATCACCGATGCCCATGATCCATGCGTCACGTATGACATGAGCCAGGCCATGGATCGACTGAACCAGGAGACACCCTTGCGGATCAGCTGGTCAGAGGTGGGAAACATGGGGCCGCTCAGTACGGCAGGCAACGGGCGCCCCCTTCGGAGTTTCGGCGACGGGCCCAGCAGTGCCAAGGTATTCACCGATGGCGCCCACCGCTGTGCCCTGTGCATCGAGGCCGGGGAGGCCGTCCGGATGACGCTCGGCATGCTCACGAATGCGGTGAGGCAGTTTGATTTCAGCCCGCTGGGACAGCTTTTCAAGCACGAGACTGCCTACAGGCACGGCTACTTCTATCAAAAGGGCGCCCTCTTCGAACCGGAGGATCTGACGAACCGGCTGAGAGCCCTGGATGAAAGCCATGATCGCCTGAAAATCCATGCGCTGGGTAATCACGCGGTCGACATGACCTGTGACTGCATCATCGAGGCTGGCATCACCACCAAGGTCTGCCTGGAACATGCAACGATTGTCGACGATCAGAACATCGAAAAACTGGCGAGGCTCGGCGTCCGGGTCTCCGCGCAACCCGGATTTCTCCCGCACTTCGGCAAGCAGTTTACGAATATGGGGCTGACCGGCCGGTATCGCGGACTGGCCCTCCGGTCGATGCTCGATGCCGGCGTGGACCTGGTCATGAGTTCCGACTACCCGTGTGGGCCGCTGGATCCACTGCACAACATGCGGTGTGCCGTCGAGAGATCCCTGCCCGGCGGCCGGACCTACCTGGAACAGGAAGCTGTCAGCGAGGAAGAGGCTGTGTACGCCTA
>JBFJWR010000164.1:0-6576 GCA_041623535.1 Pseudomonadales bacterium | reverse complement strand
CAGCGACGTCTGCTGCCGCGTGAAACCAGCATCGAACTGGCCTGCTCCTGAATTCGCGCAGTGCCTGATCCCCGGGGTACTGGTTCCTGCGTTCAAGTTACGTTAGATTGGCCTGAGCAACAGCGAACAGCGCAATGAATGTGACGCGTGTGATTTTCCCGACACGACGTACGAAATCCAGGTTCGACTGGTCAGATAAACTCCCCCTCGTAATCGCCCATGCAACTGGTTCGCGTCGCTGATGACGATCCTGGTTATTGATGAATCGCCGATTGCGCGCAGCGCACTGGTGCGCCTGCTGGAAGAAGCCGGCCACACCGTGACCGCCGTCGCCGGAACCCGGCAGGCGCGAAAACTTCCGGACCAGGCATTTGCGCTGGTACTGCTGGATTACGCGACGCTCGGCGCAACGCCGCTGCATGAATTACTGCAAGCCTTTCCCGGGTCCCGCTGCGTGCTACTCGCCGCTGATATCGATGTACAGGGCGCCGTGCTGATCATGAAAGACGGCGCCACCGATGTACTGCCACACCCCTGCGATCCGGAAGTCCTGCTCAACGCGGTAGGCGCCGTGCTACCGCCGCCCGACCAATCCGATGCGGGCGCCCGGCAGGACGCTTTCGCCGGTATGATCGGCAGTTCTGCGGCCATGCAATCCGTTTATCGTTACATCCAGCGGGCCGCACCCACGGATGCGACCATGCTGATTACCGGCGAAACCGGCAGTGGCAAGGAACTCGCCGCACGCGCGGCCCATGCGCTGAGCAAGCGTCGCAATGCCGCATTCGTGGCGGTGAACTGCGCGGCCATTCCGGAAACGCTCGTCGAAGCCGAGTTGTTTGGCAACGAGAAAGGTGCTTTCACGGGCGCTGTGGCGACCCGCAAGGGCCTGGTGGAGGCGGCAGACCATGGCACCCTGTTCCTGGATGAAGTGGGGGAACTGCCCATGGAGGCCCAGGCACGCCTGCTCCGCGTCCTGCAGGAGGGCGAGGTACGTCGCGTGGGCGCCACCCGCACGCGCTCTGTTGATGTCCGGGTACTGGCGGCCACGCACCGCGACCTCGCCGAAAGGGTCAGGGCCGGTCGCTTCCGCGAAGATCTGTACTACCGCCTGCACGTGTTGTCGGTTCGCATGCCCCCGCTCCGCGAGCGCACCGAGGATATCCCGGCACTGGCGCAGAACATCCTGCAGCGGATTGCCAGACCCATGAATCTGCGTGTTACCGGCATCCGAACAGATGCCCTGGAACGACTGGGCCAGCATGCCTGGCCCGGGAATATCCGGGAACTGGACAACGTCCTGCATCGCGCCTGTATCCTGAGTGACGAGCCCATGATCGGGCTCCATCACCTGCAGTTCGACGATATCAGCTGCACAACGCCTGCCGACCCGGTCCGGCCTGCGGTGCAGAGTCGCCCCCGGCTTACGCTGGAACAGTATGTCGAGCACTTCCTGCTTACAAACCAGCACTGCATGACCGAGACCGAAATTGCCCGGAACCTGGGTATCAGTCGCAAGTGCCTGTGGGAAAAACGGCAACGACTGGGCATTCCGCGGCTGCAGCGCAGTGGTGTTACCCCTGAATCCGACTAGGGGGAACCTTTGCCCATGCGTTACCAAAAGAAACACCGCCT
This sequence comes from Pseudomonadales bacterium, assembly GCA_041623535.1. Lineage (GTDB taxonomy): Bacteria > Pseudomonadota > Gammaproteobacteria > Pseudomonadales > JBFGWM01 > JBFJWR01. The sequence goes on along the minus strand of JBFJWR010000164.1, from coordinate 4,941 downwards.
ACATCAAAGGTCGATTTTGTAACACCTTGCAAAGCATATTTAGAGTGATTTCTTCGTTATAAATCGTATCTTATTGTTTACAATGTATTTTATAATTCTGGCACGCCGTGTGCATTGATATAATGCGAACGGCCCGGCGCAAGCGCTTTTCAGCCAAGGTCACGAAGACCAGTGCCTGCGGGTGCAGAGGCAAGGATGCCTCACGGATAACAACAACAATCCCTTGCTTCAACTTGTGAGGGGGGTTCCCAGGAACCCCCTCTCGTTTTTACGAGGCCCGGGTATTTCGCCCCTGGCACAAGTCGTGGTAAAAGGTGCCCCACTCATCCGGCAATCGCAGCACGCAAGACCAGCGGAGGCGCCAGCCCCCTGCATACCGGTGAGCGCTCATCGCCACGATCTGGAAATACGGTTGTGAAAATGAACGCCAGGTGTCGCTGAAGACCAGCGGACACAGAAACACATAAAAGCGTAGTTACCCACCCCCGGCCACGCGCACCGACAAGCGAGCGCACCAAGGTGACCGCAGGAACCACGCCTCATCAGGAACGAAACCCGCAATATGCGACAGGAAACCTCGTGAAGGAAATCACGGAAGCAGAGCATGGCATCGAACTGGCCAGCATCAGCCGCAACGCACTGGATATCGTCGAACGACTCAACGAGGCGGGCCATGAAGCCTACCTGGTGGGCGGCTGCATCCGCGACCTGCTGCTCGGCATCGAGCCCAAGGATTTCGACATTGCGACCTCGGCACACCCCGAGCAGGTACGCGCCCTGTTTCGCAACTCCAGGCTGATCGGACGGCGATTCCGCCTCGCGCATATCCGCCACGGCCGGGAAACCACCGAAGTGGCGACGTTCCGCGCCGGTGGTGAAGACTGGGAAGCCGGGGAGGTCGAGGGCCATGCGGAAACCCACGAAGAAACCGGCAGAATCCTGCGGGACAACGTCTACGGCACGCTGGAAACCGATGCCGCACGGCGTGACTTCACCATCAACGCCCTCTACCTGCGGGCCGCTGACTGGGCCATGCTCGATTTCGGATCGGGCCTGGACGACCTGCACCAGAAGAAAATCCGTGTCCTGGGTGCGCCCGAAGAACGCTTCCGCGAAGACCCGGTGCGCATGCTGCGCGCGGTTCGCCTGCAGGCAAAGCTGGACCTCACCGTCGGCGAGCCGGAACAGGCTGCAATTCGCAAGCTCGGCAAATTGCTGGTCCACGTTCCACCCGCTCGCCTGTTCGACGAATACACCAAGCTGTTCATGAATGGCCACGCCCTGCGCAGCATGGAATTGCTGGAGAGCTATGGCCTCACCGAATACCTGTTCCCGACCCTGTCCGAGTACTACCCCGGGCAGGCTGAAACCGAAGCGCTGGTCCGGCAGGCCCTGATCAATACCGATGACCGCGTCAGGAATGACCAGCGTGTCACGCCGGCATTCCTGCTGGCAGTTTTTCTCTGGCCGGAGTTTTGCGAACAGCATCGCGCGCTGCTGGATGCCGGCGACAGCCCGCTGGAGGCCTGCAATCGGGCCGCGTATACAGTGATCATGGAGCAGGCACAATCCATCAGCATCCCGAAGCGCTTCAGCATGGTCGTGCGGGATATCTGGGACCTGCAGTTCCGGCTACCGCACTACGGTGGCAAGCGATCCGCACAATTGCTCGAACACCGCCGTTTTCGTGCCGCCTACGATTTCGTACTGCTGCGGGAAGCTGCAGGCGAGGATCTCGGTGGCCTGGGAGACTGGTGGACCCGGTACCAGGATGCTGACACCGAAGCACGGGGCGAAATGTCTCAGGGCGGCGAAACCACGCCCACAGGGCCGCGCAAGCGCCGCAGACGGCGCCGCCGCAAGCGCCCTGCGACGGAAGAGTGAACCCGGCGCTGCGCCACCAGGCATTCATTGGCCTCGGCTCTAACCAGCATCGCCCCCGGCTACAGCTGCAGCGCGCAATTCGGGCGCTGGATCGCCTGCCCGGAACCAGTCTGCGCAAGGTTTCCTCACTGTACCGAAACCAGGCAGTGGGCCCCGGCGCGCAACCGGCCTATCTGAATGCTGTCGCAGCGCTGGAAACCCGCCTGCCGCCGATGCGACTGCTGCAAGCCCTGCATGCCATAGAACGCCAGCAGGGCAGACTGCGCACCCTGCAACGCTGGATACCCCGCACACTGGATCTTGACCTGCTGCTATACGATCAACAGCAGGTCCGTTCCGCACGTCTGACCGTTCCCCACCCGGAGATGGCCAAGCGTAACTTTGTTATATACCCTTTAGCGGAAATCGCACCGGACCTGGTATTACCGGATGGCCGGAGCCTGGAAGAAGTGGGCCTGTCGCTGCCCGGAAGCGGGCTGCATACAATCAGTTACTGAACACCTTAACCATGCAGAATGAATTTCCCGGCTTCATAGCCATAGAAGGTCCGATCGGGGTCGGCAAGACCACGCTCGGCCGGCGCCTGGCGCACACTTTTGGCTATGCCACCATTTTCGAGGATGCCGAAGCCAACCCGTTCCTCGGCCGTTTCTACGAACGTCCGGGCGAGAACGCGCTGGCGACGCAGCTGTTCTTTCTGTTTCAGCGTTCACAGCAGATGCAATCCCTGTCCGGTACAGGAGGCGCCGGCAACCAGGCAGACCTGTTCCAGCTGGGGCATGTCGCCGATTACATCCTGCAGAAAGACCGCATCTTCGCCGGCATCAACCTGTCTCCGGACGAACTGGACCTCTATAACAAGGTCTACGAGAGCATGACCATCGATGCGCCCAGGCCTGACCTGGTGATCTACCTGCAGGCTCCCGCCGATGTATTGCTGGGCCGCATTGCGAGACGCGGCAACTCCTATGAAAAAAGTATTGCCGCCCGCTACCTCGAATCGCTGAACGACGCCTACACTGAGTTCTTCCACAATTATCAGGAAGCACCACTGCTGATCGTGAACGCGGCCGATATCAACCTGGCCAGCAGTGAGCAGGACTACCAGTCCCTGGTTGATAAGATCGCCACTTGCACCAGTGGACGCCATTACTTCAATCCCCTTCCGGCGACGGAAGACACTCTCCAGTAACCAGGAAACGCGCGCCCCAGCGGAGCAGCCACGCAACATGAACAGAATCAACCTGCTGACACTGTCCGGATATCGCGAGCGCAAGGAAAAATTTGCCTGCCTGACGGCATACGACGCCAGCTTTGCCCGCAGCATGGCGGATGCCGGCATCGAGGTCATCCTGGTCGGAGACTCACTGGGAATGGTGCTGCAGGGGCATAGCAGCACCCTGCCGGTCACCATTGAGGACATGCTCTATCACGTCGCTGCCGTGAAACGCGGCACGGAGCATGCTGAAATGCAGCCGCTGATCATGGCCGACATGCCATTCATGAGCTTCGCCACCCAGGAAGAGACCCTGCGCAATGCCGGCCAGTTGATGCGTGCCGGTGCCCAGCTGGTGAAAATCGAGGGTGGCCGCGAACTGGCCGAGCGGGTCACCCGCCTGCACGAGAACGGCGTACCCTGCTGCGTACACCTCGGCCTGACCCCCCAGTCCGTCAACTGCTTCGGCGGATTTCGTGTCCAGGGGCGCGATGCGGACGATGCCCGACGCATTCTTGAAGATGTCCAGATTCTCGAGGCGGCCGGTGCAGCTGTCATCCTGCTGGAGTGCGTACCGGAACCACTCGCAACACGTATCCAGGAACAGGTCAGCGTGCCCACCATCGGCATCGGCGCGGGACCCGCGACGGATGGCCAGGTACTGGTCATGCACGACATGCTGGGCATGGCCCTCGGACGCACACCCCGTTTCGTGAAAGACTTCCTCGCCGGTGCCGACGGCATCAGCGCTGCGTTCCGCGCCTTTGGTGAAGCAGTCCGGGCCGGCGAATACCCCGCGCCCGAGCACTGGTTTGCCAAGTAGGCCCCGACAACCCGGCACCCACACGGGCTGACGCATGGAAACCATTCAACAGATCGCCAGCCTGCGCAATGCCGTGCGCACTCTGCGTGCCGCCGGCAAAACGCTGGCGCTGGTACCGACCATGGGCAATCTGCACGAGGGGCACATCGACCTGGTACGCGCAGCCCGGGAGCAGGCCGATGTTGTGGCAGTCAGCATCTTTGTAAATCCCATGCAGTTCGGCGCCAACGAAGACCTGGACAGTTACCCGCGCACCCCCGAGGCAGATGCACAGAAACTGGTAGCCGCCGGGGTCAGCATGTTGTTTTTACCCGGTGTCGAAGAAATCTACCCGGTCCCCCTGGAAGAACAGACCGGCGTTGAAGTGCCGGGGCTGTCCGATCTGTACTGTGGCGCATCGCGCCCCGGTCATTTCCGGGGAGTGGCCACCGTGGTCTGCAAACTGCTGAACATCGTCCAACCCGACAGCGCCTTTTTTGGCGAAAAGGATTACCAGCAACTGGCCATCATTCGACGCATGGCCAGCGACCTGTGTCTGCCGGTGGAAATTCATGGCGTGCCGATACGCCGCGAAGCCGACGGACTGGCGATGAGTTCCCGCAATGGCTATCTCAGCGCCGAACAACGCGCCCTGGCGCCCCGCTTGTACCGCGAACTGCAGCAACTGGCTGCAGCGGTGTCCACCCGGGAGCAGGCGTTTCCGGCGCTTATCGCAGCCACCCGTGAACGATTGGAACAAAACGGGTTCAAACCTGATTATGTGGCCGTGTGTCGCCAGGCTGACCTGCAACCGGCAGGCACCAGGGATAAAAATCTGGTCATTCTGGCGGCAGCGTGGCTGGGAAAAACACGGCTGATTGACAATGTGACATTGCCCTGAATTATGTTCTACGATGGCGTTGAAGGTGTTCTATAGTTAGGGCATAATTTTGCGCCCCCAGTTGCAAGGCTCTTGATTGCGCTGGGGTTTCCGGAAGCGATAGAGGCGAGGTGCCATCACGATGCACTCGATCATGCT
>JBFJWR010000163.1:0-6581 GCA_041623535.1 Pseudomonadales bacterium | reverse complement strand
GTGGATGGTGAAAGGCGAACTGGAATTAACCAACGGGCGCATCAAGGTGAGAAAGCGCGGCCGGGCGAAGTTTGTCCGTTCGGTCGATGAGGTGACGTTCAACGGTCAGCGCGCGCTGGGCAAGGGCAAGAAGATTTTCTACGTAACGAATGTCGGGGTGTTTCAACTGACAAAGCGCGGCCTGGAACTGGTGCAGGTGGCGCCCGGCATCGATATCGACAACGACATCATTGCCGCCTGCGATGCGGAAATCCTGTTGCCGGAGGGTGGCGAGGTACCGGAGCTTTCCGCAGAAATCATGACGGGGCGGAATTTCAGTCTGGTCTGGGCGGAAGGCGGGACCTGATCGGGTTTGGGTTGCTCCCTTCGCATAAGGCCCTATAAAGCTGACTCTTCGTGGTAGTGCGCGCTAACTTACTCACGACCCGTTCTGCCGGGCGGCTTCTATCTCGTTATTACATTGGTTATAATTTGATGGCAGGCTGCAATGCTACCCGGAGGCATGCCCAAAATGAAACTCAAGATCACCACCGTCGGCAATTCCGTCGGCGTCGTACTGCCCAAGGAACTGCTCGCGAAACTGCGGGTCGAGAAGGGCGACAGCCTGTTCGTCACCGAGGTGCCGGATGGCATCAAGCTGGCCGCCTATGATCCCACCTTTGAAGAGCAGATGGGCGTGGCCGAGAAGATCATGCGTGAGCGTCGTGACCTCCTGCGCAAACTGGCAGACAGCTGATGATTATCTGGATCAGCAAGGAACTCGCGATTGCGGCCCATGACCGGCAACTGGCCGAGCATGGTGGAACTTCCGGTGTGCGCGATGAGACTCTGCTTGAGTCCGCGCTGGCGCGACCGCAGCAACTGTATGCATACGGTGACCCCAAGCCGGACCTTGCCGACCTGGCTGCAAGCCTGGCATTTGGTGTGGCCCGTAACCACCCCTTCGTGGATGGAAACAAACGCACAGCTGCAGTTTGCTGTGAACTCCTGATCACGCTGAACGGAGCCCGCCTGACTGCGACGGATGCGGCATTGTATCCGCGCTATATGGCCCTCGCCGAAGGCCGCCTTCCAGAAACCGAATTCGCCGCCTGGTTGCGTGAGAACACGGTGTTGCCCGACAGCAAAAACGTACTGGAGCGTCCGGCCAGTTATTCGAAAGCCGGTTAGTCGCGTGTGCAAGACGGACGTGCTGACGTGGTTCGGGAACCTGTGAACGATGCCCGCTCCGAGTTACCGGAGCCACAACAGGCCGTGCCCGCTGAACTGCAGGTGCAGATCATCGAATATATCGGTGCCTGCCGACAGCGGGTGCCCGCGTTCATCGACAGTCACTATTCCGTGCGTGGTGCGTTCCGGCTGAACCGCCGCGCCTGGGGCCGTGATGTGCTGGTGGCGCCGTTCAATTTCCTGATGGCGATTCCCAACTTCATCCTGGCGATTATTTCAGTGGTGCTGGATTTGGTCGGGGCCAGGAGGCCGGCGCGCTGGCTGCATGCGCACCACCTGGGCCTGCGAACCGCCGTTCAGCAAAAGCTTGAAAGCGAACTGATGCACTGCCTGCTTGAACTGCCGGCAGCGCCCGGGCCGGCCGATGCGGCGGTGCGGGAGTTGGCTCGCCAGGCGGCCAGGGAGCCGCTGGCGATCTACCTGCGCACGCGGGACATTGCTGGCGAAATCACAGCGGGCCTGCTGGCGGCAGTGGTCGGGCTCACTTTTTTCAGCCAGTTCACCCCGGGATCGATCTCTGCCGGCACGGTGTTCGCGCAGGCCTTCGCCCGCGAGCAGGCCGTCTCGAACTTCCTCCTCGGTGACTTCCTCGGTGGGCTGTACTATGACCTGTTCCCGGTCCAGCCTTCACTGACCGTGGTGTTGCTGTCCATCCTGGTTGTGATACTCACCCTGGCAGTCGTGTCCGCCTTTGCCGGCATACTGCATGACCCTGTGCAGCGGTGGCTCGGCATTCACCAGCGTCGCCTGCATGGCCTGCTGGACGCGATCGAGGCAGCCATGCGCAATCCACGGGATGAGCGTGGCTACCGGCCGCGGGATACTTTTTACGGGCGGATCCAGGACCTGCTGGACTGGGTCAGGGGGCTGCTGCACTTGTAGTGCCTGGGTTGCCGGTCGCCAGAGGTGTCCCGGAATCGCCACGCAGGATGCGCTCTGCCGCACCACGAGCGGCGTCCGCTAACGGAACCAGCACCACGTCGGCTCCCGCCCGCTCCAGTATGGCGGCGTCGATCGCCCCGTGCGCGGTGACGGCAATGCGGCCCATAAACGAGGAGTTTTTCAAGCTGTGGATCAGCGAACGGCTGAGACGAGTATCGCGGACAGTGCTCACCACCCATTCGGCGCGCGCAAGCGGTAAAGACAGAATGAATTCAGGATCTTCCGCATCGCCGTAGAGGATCGGATGATCTGAAGTGCGACTGGCGCGCGCCACCTCCGGGTTGTAGTCGACGGTGACAACGCGGTGACCCTTTTCCCGCAGGGCTTCCACGATTCCGGCTCCGAAACGTCCCGCGCCAAAAACGACGATTTCCAGTACCCCTTTTTCCAGTGTCTCATTGGGGGCAACTTCCCGGTGTGTATGCTGGCGTTCGAAGACTGACAGCCATGGCGCCAGTTTTTCGTACAACTGGTGGGAGAAAATGATCATGTAGGTGGATATGCTGATGGTAATGAGACCAACCAACGTGATGACGCCCATGGTTTCCGCACTGATGTGCCCCAGGGTCAGCCCCAGTGCTCCCAGGATCAGTGAGAACTCGCTGATCTGGGCGACTGTGAGCCCGGCCAGGAAGCTGGTCCGCTTGCGGTAACCCAAAGCCCCCATGATGATCATGACGATCAGCGGGTTGCCGATCAGAACAAACAGTGAAAACACGATGGAGTCGAACAGTTGTGCGCCGAGCAGGCCGATATCCAGGCGCGCCCCGAGGTCGATGAAGAAGAACAGCAGCAGAAAGTCACGCAGGCTGACCAGTCGCGCTCCCAGCGCATCCCTGTAGGGCGTCGAAGCCAGGGAAACGCCGGCAATGAAAGCGCCCACCTCCTTGCTGAAACCCAGGCCATTCCCGATAGTGGCGAGGGCGACCGCCCAGGCGATGCCGAAGAGCACCAGCAGTTCCTGCGAATGTGCCAGCAGATGCAACAGGCTGGGCAACACGTACCGCATAAGCAGTGCGATTACGATGACGAACATTCCGCCTTTGAAGAGCACGAGTAGTGTGGTCGCGGTAATCGATGATCCCCTGCTTTCACCAAGTGCAGTGAGCCCGATCATGGCCAGTACCACCACCAGGTCCTGTACGATCAGGAAGCCCAGGGCGATACGGCCATGCAAGGTATCTACCTCGCGTTTGTCCGAGAGCAGCTTGACGATGATGATGGTGCTGGAGAAGGTCAGGGCGACAGCCACGTACAGTGCGGCAACCGGTGTCATGCCAAGCGTCAGGGCAATGAGGTACCCGATCACGCTGGTAAACAGTACCTGTCCGAGGCCGGTAGCGAGTGCGACCGGACCCATCGTGCGGATGATATGCAGGTCCAGCTTGAGCCCGACCACGAACAGCAATAGCGTGATGCCGAATTTTGCCAGCAGGTCGATCTGGTCATTGGCGCTGACCCAGCCCAGGGCGGAAGGGCCGACCAGTATCCCCACTGCGATGAAGGCAACGATGAGCGGTTGCCGCAAACGAACGGCGAGTGCGCCGACGGCGGCTGCGAGCAGCAGTAGCACCGCCATTTCAGTAAAGATGTCCGGGAATATACTCAACTAGAAACCTTCCAATTGGCAGGACGTCAAAACACAATTGAATCGGTAGCTCACTTTATTCTCACTCCGGGCAGTTCAAATAGCCAGTGCCCGGGTGGGGGATTTACGGTCGTGGGGCGGGGCGTTCAGGGGCTGCTGGCAGCCATGTCCGGCAGACGATGCGCGATGCCCATGTGACACTCTATACAGGTGCGCTGGCCGGTTTCCAGGAACGTTGAATGGGCATTTGCCGCGCGTGGGCTTTGCCGGGTGAAGTCCATGAATTGCAGGTCGTGGCAGTTGCGACATTCCAGTGAATCATTGGCCTTAAGCCGCGCCCACTCGTGCTGCGCAAGTTCCAGTCGCTTGCTCTCGAATTTCTCGGGCGTATTGATGGTGCCAAAGATCGCGCCCCACACCTCCTTGGAGGCCTGCATTTTGCGCGCGATCTTATGCGTCCATTCGTGTGGCACATGGCAATCGGGGCAGGTCGCCCTGACCCCGCTCCGGTTCGTGAAGTGTATGGTGGTCTGTAATTCCTGGAATACGTTGTCGCGCATCTCGTGACAACTGACACAGAAAGTTTCCGTATTGGTCAGTTCGAGCCCGGTATTGAATCCACCCCAGAAGATAATGCCGGCCAGGAATCCGCCGACGGTCAGAAAACCAAGGCTCAGGTGAATGCTGGGCCGGTTAAAGACGACCCAGTAGCGGTGCAGCAGCTTCCTCATTTGCTGCCGGACTTGTTGCCTGGAGCAGCGCGGTCGCTGTCCTGCTTTCGCAGCGTATCGAAATCCTGGTAGGTGTTATCCACCGGGGGTTTCAGGTTGGCCTGCGGCACGTGGCACATTGTGCAAAAATACCGACGCGGTGAAAGATCGCCGCGAATCGTCCCGTCACGATCCATGTAGTGCGTGGCGCTGACCGGTATGGCCTTGCTGTCCTCAATGCGGGTTCGCGCATGGCAGAACATGCACCGGTTGGCGTTGATATCCAGCTGGTAGCCGTCGATTTTGTGTGGAATGGTTGGCGGCTGCATGGCAAAAGAGCGCACTCGACGAATATCCAGGTTTTCCTGGTTCAGCAGGGTGGGCGCCGGGGGCTCCTGGTTCAGCGGCACGTCGCCCCGCAGGCCATCCGTCAGGCCCGTTGCCGTTACGAATGCGCTGGCCGTGACCAGCGAGAGCAACAGGAACCATCGTATTGCCATGATCTGCTACCTCAGGCCCTGACGATCCGGACGGCGCATTTCTTGAAATCAGCCTGCAGCGAGATCGGGTCGGTGGCATCCAGCGTGACCTTGTTGATGAGCTGGCTCGCGTCGAACCATGGTACGAACACGAGTCCGCGTGGCACCTTGTTCCGACCCCTGGTCTCGACGCGCGTGCGTATCTCCCCGCGCCGGGACACGATGCGCACCTCGGTGCCGCGGCGCAGTTTGAGTGCTTTTGCATCTTCGGGATGCATGTAAACGACTGCGTTCGGAAAAGCACGATGGAGTTCCGGTACGCGGCGGGTCATGGATCCGGAGTGCCAGTGTTCAAGAACGCGTCCCGTGGACAGCCAGAACGGGTAATCGCTGTCGGGCGCCTCGGCTGGCGGTTCGTAGGGGAAGGCATGGATGTAGGCCCGGTTGTCCGGATTCCCGTAAAACTGCACTTCGGTTCCGGCCTTTACATAGGGATCATATCCTTCGCGGTAGCGCCATCTGGTTTCCCTGCCCTCAACAACGGGCCAACGTAAGCCCCTGGTCTTGTGATAGGTATCAAAAGGCGCAAGGTCATGTCCTTTTCCGCGTCCGAATTGCGCGTACTCTTCGAATAATCCCTTTTGCAGGTAATAACCAAAATGCCGGGATTCGTCGTTCGCATAGCCGGGGCTTATGTCATCCAGGGGGTATCGGTCCACCGTGCCGTTGCGAAACAGGACTTCGTACAGGCTTTTGCCACGCAACTTTGGCTGACTGGCGACGAGTTCGGCAGGCCATACCTCCTCGATGCGAAAGCGCTTGGAAAACTCCACGATCTGCCAGAGATCAGAACGCGCCTGACCCGGCGCATCGACGAGCTGGTGCCAGAACTGGGTGCGGCGTTCTGCATTTCCGTACGCACCTTCCTTCTCGACCCACATGGCGGTTGGCAGGACAAGATCAGCAGCGAGCGTCGTCACCGTCGGATAAACATCCGAAACCACGATGAAATTGTCCGGGTTGCGATATCCCGGCAGGGTTTCGCCCGCGAGGTTGGGTGCTGCCTGCATGTTGTTGTTGGTCTGCACCCAGTACGCGTTTAGATCGCCGTCCCTGAGCTTGCGGTTCTGCAGAATGGCATGAAAGCCTGGGTTAGGGGGTATCGTGCCCTCCGGCAGGCCCCAGATGCGTTCGCTCAGCGCGCGATGCTTCGGGTTCGTCACCACCATGTCTGCTGGCAGCCGGTGAGAAAACGTCCCGACTTCACGCGCGGTGCCGCAGGCAGAAGGCTGGCCGGTGAGCGAGAACGGGCTGTTTCCGGGGGACGCGATCTTGCCGGTCAGCAGGTGCAGGTTGTACACGAGATGGTTGGCCCATACCCCGCGTGTATGCTGGTTCATGCCCATGGTCCAGAGCGACATCACGCGAACTTTCGGATCTGCATACAGTTCTGCGAGTTGCTCGAGCTTCCTTCGCGGTACTCCTGACAGCTTCTCGACATGGTCAGCATCGTAGCGGGAAACAAAACGGGCGTACTCGTCGAAAGTCAGTGGCCTGGTTCCACCGGGGTCGCCGGAGTTCCTGGCACTTTTCTGCAGCGGGGACTCCGGTCGCAGGCCATAGCCGATGTCG
>JBFJWR010000162.1:0-6581 GCA_041623535.1 Pseudomonadales bacterium | reverse complement strand
GGTTTAAGAAATAAAAGTGTTATGTCCCCTCTAAGGAGACCCGGATGAAATTTAGCAAGGCTGTTGTTGCCAGCGTAGGCGCGTTGGTTATCAGTGCTTCCACCCAGACCGCTGCGGAAACTCTGCAAGAAGTAATTTCAGAGGTGATTTCCACCAACCCGGATGTGCTGATTGAAGTGCACGAGCGGTTGGCGCGCGATGATGCGAAGCGTCAGGCCGAGGCCGGTTATCTGCCGACGGTCGATGTAACCCTGGGCCAGGGCTACGAGAACACGCAAAGCACCAGCACCTTGCAGGCCAACGGCAAGAAAGTGAATCGCGAACTGAATCGCACCGAGGCACAGGTGCTGGCCCGGCAAATGTTGTGGGACGGATGGGCGACACGCAGCGAACGCAAGCGGACCCACGCCCGTGTCGAAGCGCAGGCACATGCGATCAACGCCGCGGCACAGAATGTTTCGCTGCGTGCATCGGAAGTGTTCATCAACGTGATCCGTGAAGAAACGTTGCTGAAACTGGCTGAAGAGAACTACGGCGCTCACGAAACCATCTACGACCAGATCAAACTGCGCAGTCGTACCGGTGTGGGCAGTAAGGCCGCTGAAGACCAGACTGAAGGTCGTCGTGCACTGGCCCAATCCAACGTAATCGCGGAAGAAAACAACCTGCGTGACGCGATGGCCAACTACATTCGCGTAATCGGCCACCTGCCGGCTTCCGATCTCGTCGAGCCGCCGAAACTGGCGCACGAACTGCCGTCATCCATTGCCGAGGCCACCCAGGCTGCACTGGATAATCACCCGACCCTGAAATCCGCCAACGCGGACATCACCCAGGCGGTGGGTCAGTACGAAGCGGCACAGAGCCCGTTCTACCCGCGCTTCGATCTCGAAATATCCCGTTCCTGGAATAATGACATTGATGGCGTGAACGGCATCAACGAAGACTTCCTGGCGATGGTGCGCATGCGCTACAACGTGTACAACGGTGGTGCCGATCTGGCGCGGGTTCATGAAACCTTTGACCTGGTGAACCAGGCCAAGGAAATTCGCAACCGCACTTTCCGGCAGGTTGCAGAAAGCGTGCAGTTGTCCTGGAACTCCTACAAGGCAGCAGACGCACAGCTTGGCTTCCTGTCGCAGCACATGGCTTCCACCACCGCCACGAAAGAGGCGTACACCAAGCAGTTCAATATCGGCCAGCGCACACTGCTCGACTTGCTGGATACCGAAAACGAATTGTTTGAATCGCAGCGCGCCTACGTGAATGCCCGTTATGACCGCCTGTTCGCCCAGTACCGGGTGTTGGCTGCATTGGGCAAGCTGGTCACCTCGCTGGGTGGTACCCTGCCTTCAGAGGCCGCCACGCCTGCCGAGTTGCAGAAAGTCGACTGGAAATCGCTGGGACGCTAATACCCGGCACATAAAAAAAACCGCTTCGGCGGTTTTTTTTATGCCTGCAGAAAGTGAGCGCGCTTACAGGTAGGCATCGCCCAGCGCCAACAGGTAATCACGGGGCTCCGCGGCCATGTACGGGGTCAACAGGCGCACCACCTGGTAGACACCGCGGGTGATGGGGTCGCTTTGCTCGTCGTTGCCCCAGAATACCTGCCAGTGATTGATCCAGAACGTTTCGGTCAGCACCACCTGTTCGCAGAGTATGTCCAGCGTGCTGGTATCGGCCGACATCAGCTCGGCATTGATCAGGGCGGTGCACAGGGTGCGGGTGGCGGCCATCTTGCGCTTCTGCAGTATTCGCCAGCGTTTGGACAGGGCTGGCAGGCGGCCATGTAAATCGACGAGGTTGCGATACAGGAAGCGGTAGCGGGCAATAATCTCGAACGTCAGGTGAATCTCGAACCAGAGATCCTCCAGGTCCAGGTGTTCCCCCACGCTTTCATCAAGCAATTCCAGCTTTTCCTTCTCGAAACGCTGGTACAACTCCAGGATGATCTCGTCCTTGCCCTTGAAGTGGTAGTAGAGGTTCCCCGGGCTGATATCCATCTCGTCCGCGATCTGGGCCGTGGTGACATTTGGCTCCCCGAACTGGTTGAACAGTTCCAGGCTGGTCTGCAGGATGCGGTCAGGAGTTTTCGTTTGCACGGGCGTAGTTTAGCGCGAATAGCTTTCCAGTCCGTCAGCATAGTGCAAGGAAACCGGGGTCGGCATGGCCCGACGTGCTCCTGGGTGGCTCGTCTCGGGGCTCAGGCAGTACCGCCCGCAGCGCGATGTACGGTGCGGGCAGCGGCTGGTATCGTCGATGCACGCCGGACTATCGGCAAACATGTGAATCAGTACCCCATTTATGATTGATCTGGGCTAGAGTTCTCTCTAAGCAGGAGATCGTAAGCTGAGCCCGCCGGTTTGCGCTTTCCCTGATTCTGTTTCATTCCGGAGGGAGCCAGATGCTTTCTTTCCTGCCGCCAGTTGTCTGCGGCACCATTCTGGTCATCCTGATCGGCCTGAATACCGTGATCATGTTCGTGCCCATCATGCTGATGGCGCTGCTCAAACTACTGATTCCACTGGCAGGCTGGCAAAAATTGTGCGGCGCGATCCTGATCATGCTTGCCGAAGCCTGGATCAGCGTGAACAACTTCTCACTGTGGCTGACCCAGAAACTCGACTGGGATGTGCAGGGCGTTCAGGATCTGGACCGCGACGGCTGGTACCTGGTCTGCAGCAATCACCAGTCCTGGGCCGATATCCTGATTCTGCAGCGGGTTTTTCATCGCCGCATTCCGTTTATGAAATTCTTTCTCAAGCAGGAACTGATCAAGGTGCCGTTTCTCGGGCTGGGCTGGTGGGCGCTCGATTTCCCGTTCATGAAGCGTCATACGCGGGCCGAAATTGAGAAGAACCCGGAATTGCGTGGTACCGATCTGGATACCACGCGTAAGGCCTGCGAAAAGTTCAAGCACAACCCGATTGCCATCTTCAATTTCATGGAAGGCACCCGCTTCACGCCGTTCAAGCACGAGCGACAGCAGTCACCCTATCAGCACCTGCTCAAGCCCAAGGCCGGTGGCACCGCGTTTGTGCTGGGGGCATTGGGCGAGCAACTGCATACCATGCTGAACGTGACTGTGGTCTACCCGGAGTTCCGGCCCGGGATCTGGGAATTTCTCTGTGGCAAAACCAGTCGGATCATCGTGCGGGTGGAAATTCTGCCCATTCCGCAGGAATTTCTCGGTCGTGATTACCAGGCCGACGAGGCTTTTCGCGCGTTGTTTCGGGATTGGGTTGCCGACTTGTGGCTGAAGAAGGACGCGTATATCGGGCAGTTGCTTGCCGAGGAGCAGGAGCGCCAGCAAAAACGGGCCTGATGCGCTGCGCGCACCAGGCCCGATATTACTCCCGGATCAGCCCTGCATGGGCCGGATGGTCAGTTCCACGCGCCGGTTCTGCGAACGACCCTGCGGCGAATCGTTGCTGGCGATCGGGTTGCGCGGACCCATGCCATAGGTGTTCAGCCGCGAGCGGAAGATGCCCTGGCTGGCCAGGTAATTGGCAACGCTGCTGGCGCGGCGCTCGGACAGGCTCTGGTTGTACTCGAAGGAGCCCGTGGAGTCGGTGTAACCCACGACTTCAATGGCGGTCTTGTCGTATTCCTTGAGTACGAGGGCAACGCTGTTCAGCACCTGGTAGAAGTTGCTGTTGATATCCGATGAATCGCTGCCGAAGGTGATGTTGCCCGGCATGATCAGGCGCAGCACGTCGCCATCCCGATAAATCGATACGCCGGTTCCGCGCAGTTGCTGACGCAGCTTTTCTTCCTGGGTGTCGAAATAGTGCCCGACACCGGCGCCAGCCGCGCCGCAGGCCGCCGCGCCGATCGCGGCCTTGTCCGTTTTGTGGCCATCAGCGGTAATCGCTGCGCCGGCAGCGCAGGTGGCCGCGGCGATGGCACCGTATTTCACGGATTTTTTCATCTGCCGCTCGCCGGTATACGGGTCTTCGGTATACATCGACTCGCAGCCGGTCAGCAGAACGGTGGCAGCGAGCACGGGTATGAGCTTGTTCATGGTTTGGTACCTCTTCCTGGGTCAGTAGTTAACGTCGCGAATGAAAATTCGTTGACTTGCAGCATAGTATCTCTTTCACGCCTGAACCGCGCATGAATCCTCCAATATTCATCAAAACCAGCGGATTACAGGTGCACAAAGGGATTCTCGCGAATTTCTTCGCCAATGCTGGTTTCCGGCCCGTGTCCGGTCACCACCGTGGCTTCTTCATCGAGGCGGTATATGCGCTCGCGCAATGATTTCTCAATGGCAGCCGGGTCGCCGCCCCACAGGTCGGTACGGCCGATCGAGCGCCGGAACAGGGTATCACCCGCCACCAGCAGCTTGGCGTCGGCAAACCAGAAACTCATGGAGCCGGGCGTGTGTCCCGGTGTGTGCATGGCGACACCGCTGCAGCAGGGCAGTTCTTCGTCGTCGTGCAGTACCTGGTCCGGATCGGGCTGCGGCGTATAGGGCACCCCGAACATCTGGCACTGCACCTCGAGCAGGTCCCAGAGCGGCCGGTCTTCTGCGTGCAGGCACAGGGGCGCGCCGGTGGCCTCCCGGATCGCGCCGGCGGCCAGGAAATGGTCGAGGTGCGCGTGGGTGTGGATGATCGCCAACACCTTGAGATCCAGTGCCTGCAGGCGTGCAAGGATCCGCTCGGCGTCCCCGCCCGGATCAATCACCAGCGCATGACGGGTCTGCGGATCCCCGATGATGGTGCAATTGCACTGCAGCGGGCCGACCGGAAAGGATTCGCGAATCATGTATTTCTATTTCTCCCTTGCCTCGGCCGGTATTCAACCGGAAACCGGATGCCTGCGGTGGATTGGTTCATCTGTCACTCCACGGCCGGAATCAGGATGCGGAACTCCACGCCGGTTTCATCCGTGAGGTTGCGCGCCTGTATGGTGCCCCCGTGATGCTCGGCGATCAGCTTGGCAATGTACAGGCCCAGGCCCAGGTGTGGAGATTCGCCGCGCTTCTCCCGCACTGAGACCAGCTGGTCGAAGAGTTGTTCCTGCATTTTTCTTGGCAGGGTGGGGCCCTCGTTCGAGACGGCGATGATGTACTCGCGTTTCAGGTGGCCAAGGCGCAGATCAATCAGGCCGCCCGGCGGACAAAAGTCTGCAGCGTTGTCGACCAGTTTATCCAGCATCTGTGCGATCAGTTCCGGAGAGCCCAGCATGGGGCAGGGTTGGTCCGGCGTATGCACGCGAAAAATGTGCCTGGTGTAGACGCTGGTATAGCCCTGCACGATGCCCTGCATGACCTCACGCAGGTCGAATTGCTCGGGGTCTGCGGCCTGTATGCTCTGTTCAACCCGCGTCGCCTCGCTCAGCGACGTGAGGATGGCGCGCAGTCGTTCGGTGCCTTCGCGCGCCCGCCGCGAATAGGTGCGTGCGCGATCCGGCAGGCTTTCCTGTTCCAGGTTTTCCAGCGAAGAACTGACCACGGCCAGGGGTGTGCGCAACTCATGGGACAATTTCGATGCCAGCGTCTGCAGGTAGTTGTTGTAGTCATCGAGTCGGCGTAGCAGTCCGGCAAAACTGCGTGAGAGGTCACCGAGCTCGTCGGAAGCGCCGGTGGGAATCAGGTGCGCATGGATGACACCGTCGACGGTCACGCTGCGTTCCGTGAAGTCGCGCAGCCGCCGGATTCGTAGCGACAGCATGGTGGCAAAGCCGAACATGCCCAGCGTGGCGATTGCGAGGGCGCCGAAGGTCGTGTTGAACAGGTGCTTGATCGCCTTGTTGGTCAAGCTCAGTACCGCGTCACTGGATTGTTCCAGGATGACGGCGCCGAGCAACTTTCCTTCGTTTTCGATGGGATGAACCGCCGTGATGATGGCTTTGCTGGCATCCGCCTGGCGACGCCAGATCACCTGTTTGCGACCGGAGAGCGCCGCACCGATAAACGTGCCGTGCAGGCGTCCGGAGTGCTCCAGGTACACCAGTTTCTTGCGCGGCAGGGTGTCGATAATGGCGCGGTAGATATCCTGCAGATGAATTTCATTGCGCCGGCTGAAATAGTCCGGGTACTGCTCCTCCATGGTCACGTTGCCGAGGTCCGCGAGCAGGCGCCCGGATCGGTCCGTGACCCGCAGTTTCAAGCCCGCCTGCTGGTAGGGTTCCAGCAGGGTTTTCAGTTCGGGCGGTGGGTAGATCAGGAAGCCCAGGGTCTGCTGGTACTGGGGCAATACCGTGCCGCTCCAGCCGGCGAGTACTTCCACGCCACGTTCGTCCAGTTCCATATCCATGACACTGAAGCCAAACTCGGCGCCCAGCAGCGCCAGGGGGATGGCGACCTCCAACTGGTAACCGCGCGGATGTGGCTGCCAGTTGGCGCGGATCGAGCTTTCCGTTTGCTGACTGTCGGGGAACAGTCCGCCTCCCCGGCGGGCGACCAGATTGCCGGGTGCTGCGCTCATGAGCCAGTAGCGCTGCGCCGGAGACTCCAGATCGATGCGGGTGTGCAGCACCACATGGTCACCGAGCGCGGGATTGTTCCGATCCGGGCTGAAGTAGCGAACCTTGTCTTCGTCTTCGATATAGATGAAAAGATACAGGTGCTG
>JBFJWR010000161.1:0-6638 GCA_041623535.1 Pseudomonadales bacterium | reverse complement strand
GCGCATGTTTTTTGCCGGCATATTTGCCTGGTATTTCTTTCGTGCGTTTTCGCATGAACGTGATGCCGCGCTGATTGCGTTGTTTCTGGGTGGCATCTCTTTTTTCGTGTTGCCGCTGTTCGTTGGATATAACTTCATTGGCAATAGCAACACCGCGCACAGTATATCCCTGGTGCTGAACATCCTGGCGTGGGGTCTGGCGGTGCGGGGCCGGATCGCACTGGCCTTCGGGGTGCTGGCTGTTGCAGCCCTGCTGCATCCGGTGAACGGGCTGCAGGGCGCGGGCGCCGCGGTGATGATCATCCTGCTTTCCTCGACCTGGAAAGACCTGCTGCGCCTGCCGGCGCGGCCATCGGTCTGGCTGGCCGGCGCAATGTTCTGCGCCGCACTGCTGGCCAATTACCTCCCATATCAATGGGCGCAGCCTGAAGCGCCTTTGTCGGCGGCAGAGTTTATCCGCATTGTCGGCCATGTGCGTCATGCGCATCACCTGATTCCGAGTGCATTTCCGCCATTGGCCTGGCTGATATTTTCCGGCTTTGTGCTGTGCTACTTCTACCTGCTGCGTGCCGCCCAGTTGCGCGACTGGCAGCGTCGAATCATGGTTGGGATGTCGATCTATCTCGGCTTCATGATGTTGATAGGCTACGTGTTCGTGGAAGTGGTGCCAGTGCGCATGGTGGCCAGTATCTGGCCGTACCGCGCTCTGTTGATCTTCCCGATGCTGTTCCTGACGTTGCTCGGGCAGTTTGTTCTCGATCAGGCGCGCGCGGGCCGCTGGTGGCTGGTCGCACTGTTTTTACTGCCGTTTCTTCCGGTGCGCCCCTACCTGTCGACCATGACCTGGATGCTGCATGACGATCTGATCCTTTATCGTGTGGGTTTGTTTGCGCTGGCGATGCTGCTGGCAGTATGGGCAGGCCGCAGGTCGGTTGCGGCATCTACTGTTAGCGGCTTGCGTGCCCCGCTACCGGTGTGCCTGTTGGTCATGGTGGTGCCGTTGTTTCTCTGGTCCGTGAGTCGCTGGGAGCCATGGAGGCTTCTGGATCTGGGGCCGCGTGAGCAGGTCTATTTCAAGCTACGGGCCTACACCGAGCCGGATGCCGTGATCCTCAGCGAGATTCGGGCGGCCTCCAATCAACTCATTCGTCTGTATTCCCGAAGAGCGGTGGCGGCCAGTATTGATTTTCCGTTTCTGGATCGCTACTACGACGAATGGGAATGGCGCTTCCGGACCGCGTACGGCAGCTACGAGGGACAACCGCATTACGTCGACGCACGCACCGATGCGGAACTGAACTGCATGGCCGATGTGCTGCGGGCGACCCACGTGGTGCGCAGTGTGCCGGTGCCGGATCCGTGGCACCTGCTACTGGTGTACGAGGGTCCGGGAGAGGGCCGCAGGGGCGTGGATTTTTACCTGTACCACAATGAGATTGAATCCCGACCGGCAGACACCGTCTGCATTCAACCGGTCGCGATGCAGCCCGGGGCGCAATAGTGGAATACAGGAAGCAGTCGCAATATGACTGGTAACCGGCGTGCGATCCACGGCTGGGGCCGGCATACCAGCCTGCCTGCAGGTATTGCGGCACCAGCCACCGTGCGTGCGGCGCAGGCGATGCTGGGGGAACAAACAGGGTCATGCATTCCCCGCGGTATGGGCCGTGCCTATGGGGATAGCGCGATGGCCGCGCAGGTGCTGAGCACCCGGCGCCTGAACCTGGTGACGGCATTTGACAGCGCAAGCGGGATACTGCGTTGTGGCTCCGGCATGACGCTCGATGCGGTGCTGCAACTCGTCGTCCCGCGGGGCTGGTTCCTGCCGGTTGTGCCGGGAACGCGATTTGTCAGCGTCGGTGGTGCGATTGCCAGTGACGTACACGGCAAGAATCATCATCGCGACGGCAGTTTCAGCGAGTTTGTCGATTCACTGGATATCCTGCTGGGAAATGGCGAGGTTGTCCGCGCCTCGCGCAGCGAGCATGCCGACCTGTTTCACGCCAGCTGCGGGGGCATGGGCCTGACCGGACTGATCCTTGCCGCGCAACTGCGCCTGCGTGGCGTGCCCGGCCCTGACCTGATGCGCAAGGTTTGCATGCACGGCAGCCTCGACGAAACCCTGCAGGGACTGACGCAGGGCCCGGATGCTGCTTATTCGGTCGCCTGGCTGGATACCCTTGCCGGGGGGCGCGCATTTGGCCGTTCGATTCTGGAGTATGCCGAGCACGTGCAGGGATCTGGGGGTGCCGCAGTCCGTACCGGAAACCTGCCGGTTCCGGGCCGGGTGTCACCCCTGCAACGCTGGTCGATGCGCTGTTTCAATGAACTGCATTGGTGGGGCGAGCGGTACCGGGGGGCGGGTCGCGTGCATTATCAGCAGTTTTTCTTCCCGCTGGACCGCTGGGCCAACTGGAATCGTCTTTATGGGCGCAGTGGCATGGCGCAGTACCAGTTCGTGGTTCCTGGCACGCCGGAGCAAGGCGGCGTCGCCGAGATCCTTGCGCGGGTACGCGCGTCCGCACATCCATGCTTCCTGGCCGTGCTGAAAATGTTTGGCCCCGGTAACGCAAACCCACTGTCGTTTCCGCGGGCCGGTTGCACCGTGGCGCTGGATTTCCGAATTCGCGATGGCCTTGCTGCCTTGTTCGCAGAGCTGGATGCCATGGTGATCGAGCAGGGCGGGCGGGTGTACCTCGCAAAAGACCTCTACCTGCAACCAGCTTCATTTCGGTCCATGTATCCCGACTGGGAAGCTTTTCAGCAGGTGCGGGAGCGTTATCATGCCCGGGGGCGATTCGTTTCCCTGCAATCACAACGGCTGGCACTGGATTGAACACATGCGCATTCTGATCATCGGGGCCACCTCGACCATGGCTGAAGCGGTGGCCCGTATTTATGCGCAACGCGGTGCCGACCTCTGCCTGCTGGCGCGCGATGCCGATCGCCTGGAGGCACTCGCTGCCGACCTGCGCATCCGCGGCGCGAATGCGGTCCGCTGTGCATCCTTTGATGCAGCCCTGCCCGATTCATGTGACACGGCACTTGCGAATGTGCTGGCCGGGGCGGACGGTTTCGATCTGGTACTGATTGCCCACGGTTCCCTGCCAGTGCAGTCCGAATGCGATGCCAGCGTTGCGCAGACGCGCAGCGAACTGGAGGTCAACCTGGTCAGCGTACTGGCCATGCTCGTGCCGCTGGCCAGTCATTTTGAGCAGCGTGGGCGCGGCACCATCGCGGTAATCGGTTCGGTGGCCGGAGATCGGGGTCGCCAGCCCAATTGCCTGTACGGTGCTGCGAAAAGCGCGTTGGCGACCTACCTGCAGGGCCTGCGTTCGCGATTGCACGGGAGCGGTGTGCACGTGATGACAATCAAGCCCGGGCGGGTGGACACGCCCATGAGCGCTGCGGTCGAATCCGGTATTCCGATGATCTCTGCGGACGAGGCAGCGCGCCAGATTGTGCGCGGCATCGAACGCGGGCGCGACGTGATCTACCTGCCCGCGTGGTGGCGCTACGTGATGTGGATGCTATGCCAGGTTCCCGAATGGCTGTTCAAGCGTTTTTCATTCTGAGGCATGGCGGTTGCCGTGATGGGCGAAGCCCCGCTCAGCGTTTTTTGTGCAGGTTTTCGTAAACCCACTGGCTGGCCTCGACAAACCCGGGGATGCTGCCGCAGTCGAAGCGGCGGCCCTTGAACTTGTACGCCATGACACAGCCCGACCGGGCCTGGGCAAGGATGGCATCGGTCAACTGGATTTCATCGTTCTTGCCGGGCTCGGTCTTACGCAGGGTGTCAAAGATGTCTGGCGTTAGAATATAGCGCCCGATAACCGCGAGATTGCTCGGCGCCTGGTCTGCGGAAGGTTTCTCGACCATGTCGGTGACGCGGATCACGTCTTCTTTCAGACTTTCGCCGGCCACCACGCCGTACTTGTGCACTTCGGAGTCCGGCACTTCCTGCACCGCGAGGATGGTGCAGCGGAATTGCCGGTACAACTCGACCAACTGGCTGAGCACGCCGGGGTCACCATTTTCGGTCACGCACAGATCATCGGCGAGCACCAGGCCGAAAGCCTGGTCGTTGATCATTGTTTCGCCGGTTAATACAGCGTGCCCCAGTCCCAGCATGCGGCGCTGGCGGGTATAGGTGAAGGTGCAGGTTTCCATGACCTGGTTGATGCTTTCGAGCTGCTTTTCCTTGCCGGTTCCGGCGATCTCTTTTTCCAGTTCGTAGCTCAGGTCAAAGTGATCGGCGATGGCGCGCTTGTTGCGGCCGGTGACAAATCCGAGGTCATGCAGGCCGGCTTCCATGGCTTCCTCGGCCGCGTACTGGATCAGCGGCTTGTTGACGATCGGCAGCATTTCCTTGGGCATGGACTTGGTGGCCGGCAGGAAGCGGGTTCCATACCCGGCAACCGGGAACAGGCATTTGCGGATGATGGATCGGTTGGCTGCTGATTCTGGCATGATGCGAAACAATGGCCTGTGCAGTGAATTTGTAAGGGCGAATATACTTGTTCAGGCGGACTGACTCCAATGTAAACGCCTCGGCGGAGAGGATTTCATGACACGTGGTAGTGATTCTGAAGAATCGGCCGACCTGCAGGTGGCGGGGCGGGTCGAACCCATCCTGCGCGAAGTCTATGGGGACCGGGCGGCGGAACTCGCCGACCGTATCCAGCAGGTTGTTTGCGGGCGTGGTGAGCCCCTGTCGCCCAGAAAGCCGCTCGATGCTCATGACACCGTGCTGATCACGTACGGGGATTCCCTGCTCGATGGCGATGCTCCCCCGCTGCAGGTGCTGGCCGAGTTTGCTGCCCAGCACCTGCAGGGCGTGTTCAGCACGATCCACCTGTTGCCGTTCTATCCCTACAGTTCCGATGACGGTTTTGCCGTGATTCACTATGACCGGGTCAATCCGGCTCTTGGCGACTGGCCGGATATCCATGCCCTGGCCGAGCAATTCGATCTGATGTTCGACCTGGTGATCAACCACGTATCCCGCGAATGCCTGTGGTTCACCGATTACCTGAGCCAGACCGGTCCGGGCCGTGACTTTTTTCTCGAGGTGGATCCGGCAGAAGACCTGTCGGCCGTGGTCCGACCCCGCAGCAGTCCGCTGCTGACGCCGGTGGAGACGCGCCGCGGCACCCGCTACCTGTGGGCCACGTTTTCTGAGGACCAGATCGACCTGGATTTTTCCAACCCGGATGTGCTGGTCATGTTTGTCGGCATACTGGTGGATTACCTGCGGCACGGTGCTCGCATTGTGCGACTGGACGCCATTGCGTTTCTCTGGAAGGAGATCGGAACGCGCTGTATTCACCTGCCACAGACCCATGCCATCGTCCGCGTGTTGCGCTGTATTACCGATCTGGTTGCACCCGGAGGCTGCCTGCTCACCGAAACCAATGTACCCAGTGCCGAGAATCTCAGTTACTTTGGTGCCGGTGACGAAGCCCACATGGTGTACCAGTTTCCATTGCCGCCGTTGCTGCTGGAAACCATGTTGAGCGAAGACCCGCAGCACCTGCGTACCTGGCTGCAGGAACTGCCAGCCCCGCCGGCGGGTTGCACTTACCTCAACTTCACCGCCAGTCACGATGGAATCGGTGTGCGGGCGTTGGAGGGTATCCTGGATGCTCCCGGACTGGAGAAACTGTTGCAGGCCATGCATGGGTTTGGCGGATTCGTCAGCATGCGTGCGGATCATGCCGGTATCGATCGTCCGTACGAAATCAACATTGCCTGGTTTGATGCCATGTCGGGAACCTATGCCGGTGCCGATGAATGGCAGTGCGAACGCTTTCTGTGTTCACAGCTGATCATGCTGGGATTGCAGGGCGTGCCCGCGGTGTACATCCTGAACCTGCTTGCAACCGGCAATGACATGGAAGGCGTGGAGCGCACCGGCCGGCTGCGCTCAATCAACCGTCGTCGCTGGCAGCGGGCTGACCTCGATCCGCTGTTACGGTCCGAGCGAACCCCTAATCATTTTGTTTTCAATGAACTGCGTCGCGTGCTGCGCATCCGTTGCGGCGAGCGCTGTTTTGATCCGGCAGTTGCCCAACATGTACTGGACTGCGCGCCCGGGTGCCTGGCCTTTGCCCGCATCGATGCGGACGGCGGGCGGTCATTGATAGCTGTGCACAATGTGACGCGCTCGGTATGCCGGCCCGACCTGGCAGCAGCAGGCACGCAGCATGCCGGCACCTGGCATGATCTGATCAGTGGCCACAGTTATCCGCATGGAGTCACCGACCTGCAACTCGATCCGTACCAGTCCGCCTGGCTGGTCGCCGGATAGCAGGCCATTTGTCATCCTGAGCGAAGCGCGCTGCGTTACTCCACTGTCATCCTGAGCGAAGCTGCTGCGGAAGGCAGCAGCGCAGTCGAAGGACCTCGTCGGGTTACGGCGTACTTGGACAGTGCGTGGTACAGATTCCGAGATCCTTCGACTTCGGGCTGCGCCCTCCGCTCAGGACGACGGGAGAAATGCGGGATCCCTCGGGATGACACATCGTTTGTCATCCTGAGCGAAGCTGCTGCGGAAGGCAGCAGCGTAGTCGAAGGACCTCGTCGGGTTACGGCGTACTTGGACAGTGCGTGGTACAGATTCCGAGATCCTTCGACTT
>JBFJWR010000160.1:0-6751 GCA_041623535.1 Pseudomonadales bacterium | reverse complement strand
TGATCCACTGCTGATCTCCAACCTGACCCCGCAGGGTATTGCCGATGACCTGGTCGTTGATGAAACCGATCTGCCTGGGGCCAGTGACTCCGGCAGTTTTGATATCACGGTTCCGGATGGCTTTGGTGCGCTGAATATTGCCGGTACCGGGATTTCCTTCAATCAACTGCTCGCCAGTGCAGATCAGCCCATCAACATCACCACGTCGCTGGGCAACACGCTGACCATCTTCGGTTATAGCGGTGATTACACCGGCGGTACGATTAATTACCGTTACACCCTGAATGCCGCGGAGAATCATCCGGCGGGTGATGGTGATCTGACCGAGTCCCTGGCCGTCCTGCTGACCGATGACGATGGCGATTCCATCGCTGCCAGCATAGACGTGCGCATTGTCGATGATACGCCGGTGACGCGGGGCACTGATATCGTGTTCGGCGAAGATACCGGTACTGGTTCAGCCGGCACGGAAGGAAACCACATTGGTGCCGATGTGCCCGGTAGTATCTCTTTTGATGGTATTGGCGAGTACGGCACGCTCAGCCTTGAAAACGGCCAGTGGGTGTACACCCTGAATGTCGCAGGGCAGGTCGCAGCCAGCCTGCTTGGTGGTCTGGATGAGACCGGTGCGCCGCAGACCCTCGGCGAAAGTTTTGAATATTCGTACATCGATGAAGACGGGGACGTACGTACGGCCAGTGTGAACGTCACAGTATTGGGCGTGGATGATCCGGTAGACGTGACCGGCAGTGTCGTGATCGTGGACGAGGGTGATCTCGCCAGTGGCTCGCACCCCGAAGGCGGGGCGGGCGACTCGCACCCGCAATACGGGGTGAGCGCGACCGGAGAAGTACAGATCACCGCGCCGGACGGCATTGCCTCCATCACGATTGGCCTCACCACGCTGACGTTTGCCCAACTCGCCGGCGCCACACCGGAGTCAACGGTGGCCGTAGAAGGGGGTGTGTATGGCTACCTGGAAATCATTGGTTATACCGGCGATCTGACGGGTGGCACCGTGACCTACCGCTACACCCTGACCGGCAATGTCCAGGAGCCAGGTGACAGCGAAAACGAACAAACCGGTGATCGTTACGCGATTTCCGTAACCGACGGTGACGGCACGGTGAACAATGCCGCGACCATCGGTGTGCAGGTCATTGACGATATGCCGGTTCTGGGCGGGATTGTGCAGAACGGCCTGATGTCCGGCGAGCCCGGCACGCTGAACGGCCTGATCGAAGTGCGGGCTGGTGCCGATGGACTGGATGGCCCGATCAGTATCACCGGGATATCAGGAATTCCCGACAACGTTACCTACAGCACCGAGCAATTTGACGGCTACAGCGTACTGACTGCGACCAGCACGGGTGATGACGGTGCGGTAACCCTGTTTACGCTGACTGTGAACAAGGACGGCACGTACAGCTTTACCCTGAACGAAGCACAGGTGAATACGCAGCAGGAAATCAGCATCGCTGAGCTGAGTTCCGGCAGCGAAGGTTCGCCCTACACGGTCACCACGACCAAGGGTACCCTGGCAGACGGTGGTGACCTGCTGGCCAATCCGATTACCTTTTCCTCGGCGACCGGTTCGTCCATTAATATTTCCGGACAGGGCATCGGTGCGGGGAACAACCACATCAATGTGGACGACACCCTGACCATGACCTGGGCAAACAGCGTCAGCGCTGCGACCCTGACGTTCAGTCGCATTGATGACTACAAGACGCAGGGCCAGGTTGTCGGACGGGAAACCGTCGCCTTCAGCGTGTTGCTGGGCGGCGTGATCGTTGCCACCGGGCAGTGGGTGCCTCCCGCCATTGGAAACAATGTGCCTTTTGTCTATGACCCCGCCACCGCGGCAACTGATCCCAACATCCAGAACTACCAGGTGATCGGTGACTGGGACGGTGCCGCTTTCGACGCCATTGCAGTCTCGGTGGTCAATGATCCCAACCAGCCGGACCCGACCGAGGCGCTGGACCTGGTGAACATCACCACCAGCGAGGTGCTGGTGGCGGAAAACCTGGACCTGAGTTTTTTCATCGAGTTTCAGCAGGCCGATGGCGATTCACTGGGTACCACGCTGGATATCGACGTGATCGCGGCGGGCGATCCTGCCACCGGGTTCGAACTGGTTGGCACGGATAGCAGTGAAGTGATTCTGGGCAGTTCCGGTCCGGACCAGATAGATGCCGGTGGCGGCGATGACACGATTTATTTTGATGCCCAGGACACCATCAATGGTGGCGAGGGCATGGATACCCTGATCATTGATGGTACGTTCCCCCGGGGTGCGATGGTCAGCAATATAGAAGTGCTGGATACCCGCGACGGAGCGGGAGACGACCGCATCAACCTGAGCGAAACCGACGTGCTGAGTATCACGGATCAGAACAACTTTCTGCGTATTCTTGGCGATGCGGGTGACGAGGTGCGACTGGATGTCGCCGATACCTGGATTCGGGGCGAAACCGTGGACAACTTCACGACTTATTTCAGCAACGATGCGACCATCGAAGTACAGGCCGGAATTGACGTTCGTTACAGCGACGAATCCGGTATTTCCTGATTGACCGACTGCCTGGTGATGCGGCTCCCGGTGAACCGCGCGACGGGCTGGGCCCGGATTACATCACCAGTTCAGGATTGGATTCCTCGGACCGACGGCGTGTCAGCTGGTTGATCTGGTTGTTGTAGATGGCCACTTTGTCGACGTAAAAATCATCTGACAGGTATTCCGAGAGCTCTTCGATGGCCTGCCGGTAGATTTCGATGGCGGCATCATAATCTGAATTCTTTTCTGCGGTGCGCGCGGCCGAGTCGATCAGGTCCAGGTGCGTCTGCATTTTCAGGTGGTCGATCATGTGCAGATATTCGTCGGTGCGCGATTCGTCCATCTGCCGTTGTTCGGTCATGTACAGAATGAAACTGCGTACCGAGTCGAGGATTTCGCGCGCTTCCTTCGCTTTGTCAGGTCGGGTAATCGGGCGAACTTCCGGGTCCGCGCTCGTCGTGTTCAACTGGCCGAGCAGGTCATGTGCAGATTGCAGCTTGTTGTCGATCTTCTCGCCGTCCCCTTCGTATTTCAGCCGTTTCTGCTGCTCCAGGGCATTGATGAGGCCCAGCACCAGCAACATCTTGAGGTCGCGCGGCAGGTAATGCGGGGGTAGCTGTACGAGGATGTTCTGGTAACGTCGCACCCGCTCGATCAGCACCGAGTGGGCCAGTTCCAGCTCGTATTTGTCGGAAGGCGGGCGGTTCGCGCGGGCCTTCATGACAAAGAAAACGATGAGCGCCGTGACCACTGCTACCGCTGCGGCCACGCCCCCGATGAGTACTAAATCCATATTTTCCGGCACTTTACCTGTTCCTGAGGAAAACGAACTGCAGACCAATTGTAGCCTTTTTCAGAGGCTTGCATGTCTCGATAGTGTCGGGGTGACTGCATCGGTCACGTTTTCCAGAAATTTACGGATTTCCGGCCATAGGCGGTCAGGCCGGGTACGAAGTTCCAGCATGGAGCGCGCGGTCACCAGCCGGGCGGTCGGAATCTGCTCCGCCAGCCGCCTGGCATCCCGGTATTCGTGTATGAAATCGCCACCGTGACCAATCACCAGGCTGGGCACCGTGATGCGCCGACGCACATCGGCGGTGGGTACAACCGGCCCCACCATCATGCCGTGCAGGATGGCGCGCACGACTTCGGGATCTGTCATGACCGCGTTGCGCACACTGCGCAGGGTTTCATTACCGGGTTCGGGCAGTTTGCGCATGATTCGGCCGGCCAGGCGGAAAACGGGGCGGGCAAACCGGGTTGCCAGGAGTTGGGGCACAAAGAGCAGCGCCGCGCCGGTGGTGGATTCTTCCATGACCGGCATTTCCAGGTACATGCCCAAGATACGCTCCGGGTGCTGGGCAGCGAATTGCAGGCCGGTAATCGCGCCCAGCGAAACGCCGCCAACCAGTGCCTTGGCAAATCCCAGGTGATCCATCAGCGCCGCGACCTGCGTGGCGTATAGGTCAGTCCGGTACACTTCCGGGTCACGCGGCTTGTCACTCTTGCCATGACCGAGCAGATCGATCAGCGCGACCTGGAACCCCTCACCGGCAAAGCGGCGTGCCAGGTCACGGTTGATGTTGGAATCGAGCAGAATGCCATGCACCAGCACCGCCGGAATGCCGCTGTCGCCATATATTTCGTAGTAGATCTGAAATCCTTCGTGGGCAAATCGTCCGCTACGCACTGAAACTGCAGCTGGCATAAAAATTCCCTCGGTCTGGTGGATGCGCTGGAATGCATGACGCATCGTTCTGAAATCAATTTTCGTAATATAGCGGATCAGGCACCGGACTTGGGCTACGAAGGTCCAGAGTCTGGCAGTTGGACTGGAGTTTTTACCGGATTGGTCCGTATTGGGGCTTTTGGGTTGTTCGATTGCCCATGCCGGGCTACTGTGACTGGATGCCTTCGGGAGTTTCCGGGACTTGTCCTTCAGCACCTTAAGAATACCCGTCTGGATCGTGCTCGGCTTGTTGTTTGCCGGATCGGTGAGCATCGCACTCCATGTCAGGGAAGCCGAACGGTTGCAGTTGCACTTCGAGCGGGACGTCGATGACAAGATAACCGCCCTGCAGCGGGAACTCGCCCTGAGTTCAGAAGTGCTGTTTATGCTGCGCGGTCTCTACGACGCATCTGATTTCGTATCGCGCGATGAATTTGCGCGGATCGCGCGCAACGTGCTGATCCGGCACAACACGCTGCAGGCACTGGAATGGGTGCCCCGGGTACCCGAAGCGGAGCGGTTCAAATGGGAGGGCGCCGCGCGCAAGCTGTTTCCGGATTTTCAGTTCACGGCGCTCGCTGCCCAGGGCGCCCTGCAGCAATCTGTGCAGAAGAAAGACTTTTTCTTTCCCGTTTACTATCTCGAGCCTTTGGCCGGCAACGAGGCGGCGCTTGGTTTTGACCTGAGTTCGGACCCGATGCGGAACCAGGCGCTGGAGAGGGCGCGGGATACCGGGGACATCGTCGCCACCCGCGGCGTGCAACTGGTGCAGTTCGGCGAGAAGGAAAAAGGCATTCTCTTCCTGGTTCCGACTTTTCGTGATCTGCCCACCACGCGGGATGGGCGGCGGGAGAAGTTATATGGTTACGTGCTGGGTGTGTTCCGGGTCAGCAGGTTGTTCGATCACGCCCTGAGCAGGACGGCAGCGATCGATTTGCACCTGCGTCTCATCGATGTGACCGATGCGGACAACCTCGCGGAAAGTGGCGAACTGCTTTATGAAACGCCACGCGTTGCGGATCGCGAGATCCATCCGGATTATTACTATGAGCGCGACCTTGAGGACGTTGCAGGCCGTTCCTGGCGGATGCAGGCTTACCCGCACAAACGCTACGTTTCTCACCTGTATTCCATGATGCCGTTTACCGTCTTCGGCCTGCTGGCCACGGTGATACTGGCCGCAGCCCTGATCATGAGAATCTCACAGCAGCAGTCGATCCGGGTGCAACGCGAGGTTGAGGCGCGTACCCGGGAACTGAACGAGGCAAACGATAAGCTCGCGCGCGTGTCATTAACCGATGCCCTGACCGGGGTGGCAAATCGGCGAGCGTTTGATGAGTACGTACAGCGGGAATGGCGCCGCGCGGTGCGCGAGCAGCATGCGTTTGCCATGCTGCTGATCGATGTGGACTGTTTCAAGGCGTACAACGATTTTTATGGTCACCAGCAGGGCGATGTTGCGCTGCGAAATGTGGCGGGGGCGTTGCAATCAGCGTTGCGACGCCCGACCGACATGCTGGCGCGCTATGGTGGCGAGGAGTTCGTGGTGGTGTTGCCCGAACCGGAGCACCGCCTGAAGCCCTTCGCGGACTTTTTACGCGCCAGCGTCGAAGCGCTGCAGATCCCGCATTTGACGACCCTGACGAACCGGAAGGTTGTTACCGTCAGCATTGGTATCTGCGTGACACGCAAGCCAGACCAGGACGGCTTTGCCCGGTTGCTGCGCAGCGCAGACCAGGCCCTCTACGAGGCCAAGGCCAGCGG
Organism: Pseudomonadales bacterium; assembly: GCA_041623535.1. Classification (GTDB taxonomy): domain Bacteria; phylum Pseudomonadota; class Gammaproteobacteria; order Pseudomonadales; family JBFGWM01; genus JBFJWR01. The sequence goes on along the minus strand of JBFJWR010000160.1, from coordinate 698 downwards.
GCGTAATTGCGTGGTGAATGCGCCGCTGGACAGCCCCGCTGGACCGGTCAGCGGGAAACGGGACGGAGCAGGGGAGTCCACCACCTGAACCAGTATTTACCTGCTCTTTTGCAGTAATTGTCATCCTCATTGCTCTGCAGCCTTGACGCCTCTTCAGACCGCACTTAGAATTGCCGCTCCCTGAAAGCAGGGTTCCTCTATGTCCCCATCGTCTAGAGGCCTAGGACACCGCCCTTTCACGGCGGCGACCGGGGTTCGAATCCCCGTGGGGACGCCAAATTTAAAAAGCCGCCCTCGGGCGGCTTTTTAAATTCTGGGTATCTACAGGCCCCATGAGAACCCCCGGTTCGACACGAGGGCCGCCCGCGGCGGCACGAAGTGATCATCGTCGCGCAGCGACGATGACCCCGCAGGGGCGAGTGTGCGCCGTAGCGCACGCCAGTAATCCCCGGTTAATCATCTCGAGATCCTTCGACTACGCAAGCGCTCGCGCGCCTGCTCCGCTCAGGACGACGGGGGGCAAAGTCTCGTCATCCTGAGCGAGCGCAGCGAGTCGAAGGACCCCGAGCGCTAAACGACAGACCAGTTCGGGGTACCCCGCCGAGATCCTTCGACTACGCAAGCGCTGGCGCGCCTGCTCCGCTCAGGACGACGGGGGGCAAAGTCTCGTCATCCTGAGCGAGCGCAGCGAGTCGAAG
>JBFJWR010000159.1:0-6840 GCA_041623535.1 Pseudomonadales bacterium | reverse complement strand
CGCTGGCCTGCGCAAGGAACTGCAGTCCCGGTTCCCCGGCATCCCCGCACCGCAACTGGATCGCCTGATCAGTTCCTACGGCAGTGAAACCGCTTCCATACTCGGAAACGCCACACCGGCCGGCGCAGCACCGGCAGTGCTGCCAATGGGCTTGTTTGCCGGCGAGGTACAGCATCTGCGTGATCATGAGTGGGCACACAATGCCCGGCAGGCCCTGCGACGGGTGGGCCTGGAGTACCGGGCCACGCCGGAAGGGCTTGCCGAACTCGACCGCCAGTTTCACTAGAAATCTAGTAGAATGCGGGCTGTTTTTACCGGGGAGCCAAGGCATGTTGTTACGCCTTGAAGTAGAACACGTGGTTGCCGAAGACGGCATGTCACTCTATACCCGGCACTGGCATGGCTCCCGGCGCAAAAAACCCCGCGCGATCCTTCACATTGCCCACGGCATGGCCGAACACGGCGCGCGTTATGAACCCGTCGCACAACGGGCCATCGAGGCGGGCGTCGCGGTCTTTGCCAATGACCACCGCGGTCATGGCGAGATGGCGGGATATGGCACGACCGGCCATTTCGCCGATGAGAACGGCTGGCACCTGGTGGTTTCCGACCTGTTCCGCATCAACCAGCACATCCGGAAGAAATACCCGGGTGTACCGGTAGTCCTGCTCGGGCACAGCATGGGCTCCTTCATCGCCCAGCAGTATGCGATGGACTATCGCGGTACGCTGGCCGGGCTGGTGCTGTCCGGTTCCAACTACGATGCACCGTTGGTGTACAAATCGGCCCGTGGCATTGCCCGGCTGGAACGCGCCCGCCAGGGCGCACGGGGTAAAAGCACCCTGATGAATTACCTGTCCTTTGGTTCGTTCAACAAGCACTTTGCACCGAACCGTACCCAGTACGATTGGTTATCGCGGGACGCCTTTGAAGTCGACAAGTACGTTGCCGATCCGTTGTGCGGATTCCAGTGCACCAACCAGTTGTGGCTGGACCTGCTGGCCGGGCTGATTCACATTTCCAACCCGAAGCAACTGGGCCTGATTCCGCCGGAACTTCCTGTTTACGTGCTCGGTGGTGAACGCGATCCGGTCAGTGACATGGGCAAAGGGCTGGAACGGCTGGTAGCCATGCTCAAGAGTGCCGGCATACGGGATGTGGATGCCGACATTTATCCGGACGGCCGTCACGAAATGTTCAACGAGACCAATCGCGACATGGTGATCGACAACTTGCTGGAATGGCTGGGCCGCTCGGTGAGCGACTGAAGCAGGATCAGCGGATCAGGTAGGCGCGGTTGCGTGCATCCGCTTGAGCAGTTCCGCATTCTTCTGTGCAAACTCGTCACACTCGGCATTCAGACGTTCGTTCTTGCGTTTGAGGCTGCCAATCTCGGATTCAAGCGTGGCGATTTTCTGCTGCAATGCGCTGCTGGCGGAACCCTGGTCACTGGCCTTCTTGGTACGTGTTTCCAGCATCGCGATGGTTTCAAACGCATCGGCAAGGTCCTGGTTGAGCCGGTCACGCTCGGCCGTGATGACCTCCAGTTTCGAAGAAACCTTGTTCAGATTCGACTGCACATCACCGACCGCATCGCTGACGTTTTCCTGCAGATGCTGCTCCAGGCTGACCAGGCGGGCTTCGGCGGCATTGCGCTTTTTGGCTTCCGCGAGCGTTTCGGTTTCCGCCTCACGCAGCTTGGTCTCAAAGCGGGCGATATCCTCCAGGGCCTCTTTCAGTTGCCTTTCACTCTCATCAAGCCGCTCATGTATACCGGCGTTTTGCTCACGCTCGGTATTCAGCGTGGTCTGTAGTTCCTTGATCTGCTTGTTCAGTTCCACCAGCGAGCGGGCCTGGCTGTCGCGGGTGGATACCAGGGGATCTATCTGCTCGCGCAGTTTGCGGGTCTCTTCGGCCGATTCTTCAATCCGGGCTTCCAGCTCCGCGCTTTTCGCCGCATAGGCATCACCGGCCAGCGCCATGGCCTTGCGCCACAGTCCCTGACAGTCCCTGAGAAAATCTTCCGGCGCCTCTTCGGGGCTACCCTTGTCGCGAGCCATAGTTTGGTTCTTCTTTAGTTGCTCAGCGCATAGCGACCCGAATACAACACGGGGTTACCTGCATTTTCACCATGCATCACATGTAGTTATAGCAGTTTTATGTGAAATGTCTGTAAATGGGTCGCCACGCTGACAGGTTTGTATTTCTCCCTGCCCGGGCCTGCCTACTTGGAGAGATATTTCATGCCGTCTTCGAGGCCGCGGATGGTCAGGGGATACATGCGGTGTTCAACCAGCTCCCGGGTGATCTCGATGGAGGGGGTGTAGTCCCAGTAGCGTTCCGGGGTCGGATTCAGCCAGATCAGCTTGGGCCAGGTTTCGGCCAGGCGTTGCATCCAGAGCGCCCCGGCCTCTTCGTTCCAGTGCTCGATACTGCCGCCCGGATGCGTGATCTCGTAGGGCGCCATGGATGCATCCCCGACAAATATTGCTTTGTAATCATGCGGATACTTATGCATCAGGTCAAAGGTCTTGGTCCGTTCCTGGTTGCGGCGCTGGTTGTCCTTCCAGACCGACTCGTACAGGAAGTTATGAAAGTAAAAGTATTCCAGGTGCTTGAACTCGGTCTTGCAGGCCGAAAACAGTTCTTCCAGCAGGCGGATGTGCGGATCCATGGAGCCGCCCACGTCCAGGAACAGCAGGACCTTCACCTTGTTGTGCCGCTCCGGGCGCATCTTGATATCCAGCAGGCCGGCATTGCGCGCGGTGGACGAAATGGTGTCATCCAGATCCAGTTCTTCCTCCGCCCCTTCGCGGGCAAACTTGCGCAGGCGGCGTAGCGCCACCTTGATGTTGCGGGTACCCAGTTCAACGCTGTCATCCAGGTTCTGGAACTGGCGCTGGTCCCAGACCTTGACCGCGCTCTTGTTCCGGCCGCCCTCCTGGCCGACGCGGATACCCTCCGGGTTGTAGCCGTAGGCGCCGAACGGTGAAGTGCCACCGGTACCCACCCAGCGGTTGCCGCCTTCATGCCGCTTCTTCTGTTCTTCCAGCCGCTTGCGGAATTCCTCCATCAGCTTTTCCAGGCCACCCAGTGACTGGATCTTCGCCTTTTCTTCCTCGGTCAGGGCTTCCTCGAAACGCTTGCGCAACCATTCATCGGGGATCGCCAGTTTGAGCAGGTCGTCCAGATCGTCCAGCCCCCGGAAGTACGCACCGAACGCCAGGTCGAACTTGTCGAAATGCTTTTCGTCCTTGATCAGGCAGGTGCGCGCGAGGTAGTAGAAATCATCCTCGTTAGCGAAAGCGACATGCTGCTGCAAGCCGCCCAGCAGGTCGAGAAACTCGCGTATGGATACCGGCAGGCCGGCGTCCTTGAGTTGCTGGAAGAATCCGATCAGCACGCTTTCCGCTCCCTGTTAACCGCGGCTTTCGCGCCGGGTCATGAAAGCCAGTTTTTCCAGCAGGTGCACGTCCTGCTCGTTTTTCAGCAGGGCCCCGTAGAGCGGCGGAATGGCCTTGCTGGGATCATGTTCGCGCAGGATCTCCTCGGGAATATCATCAGCCATCAGCAGTTTCAGCCAGTCGATCAGTTCCGATGTGGACGGCTTCTTCTTCAGGCCGGGCACCTTGCGCACATCGAAGAACATGTCCATGGCATCCTTGACCAGTTGCTGCTTGATGCCGGGATAGTGCACCTCGACGATCTGCTGCATGGTCTCGCGATCGGGGAAATTGATGTAGTGAAAGAAGCAGCGACGCAGGAAGGCATCCGGCAGTTCCTTCTCGTTGTTGCTGGTGATGATCACGATGGGACGGATCCGCGCCTTGATGGTTTCCTGCGTCTCGTACACGTAGAACTCCATGCGGTCGAGTTCCTGCAACAGGTCGTTGGGAAACTCGATGTCGGCCTTGTCGATCTCATCGATCAGCAACACGACCTGCTCTTCGGCAGCGAAGGCCTCCCACAGTTTGCCGCGAATGATGTAATTGCGCACATCGTGGACTTTTTCTTCGCCCAGTTGCGAATCCCGCAACCGCGACACGGCGTCGTACTCGTACAGGCCCTGATGCGCCCGCGTGGTGGACTTGATGTGCCACTGGATCAGGGGGTAGCCGAGCGACTGCGCCACCTCTTCGGCCAGCAGGGTCTTGCCGGTGCCGGGCTCTCCCTTGACCAGCAGCGGACGTTGCAGGGTAACCGCGGCATTGACCGCCATCTGCAGGTCGTGCGTGGCGATATAGCGCTCGGTTCCGGAAAATTTCATCGATGAGACCCCATTCGAACAGTTGTTAGAATCGTACTTTAACCCGGAACGCCCGGTCAGCACCATGCCAGCTACCCTGCAGCAAATGGCAAGCCGTCCGCGTAATGACTACGCTTGCCCCACCCGCCCCGAGGAGACATTGCCATGACCCTTTTCGACGAGATGTCCACGTCCATCGGCGGCACGCCGCTGGTCCGCCTGCAGCGCGTGAACGAGGGCGCAGAAATCTACGCCAAGCTGGAGTCGCGCAACCCTGCCAATTCGGTGAAATGCAGGATCGGTGCGTCCATGGTGCACGCCGCGGAACGGGACGGCATCCTGCCGGGTAAAACCATCGTCGAGCCAACCAGTGGCAATACCGGCATCGCCCTGGCCTTCGTCGCCGCCTCACGCGGATACCAGTGCCTGTTCACCATGCCCGAGACCATGACCCTGGAACGTCGCAAACTGCTCAAGGCACTGGGTGCCGAACTGGTGCTGACCGAGGGCGCCAAGGGCATGCCAGGCGCAATCGCCAGGGCCGAGGAAATCCGCGCCAGCGATCCGGAGCGCTACTGGATGCCGCGCCAGTTCGATAACCCGGCCAATCCGGCCATCCATGAACAGACCACCGGTCCCGAGATCTGGAAGGATCTCGATGGCCGGGTCGATGTACTGGTCGCCGGTGTCGGCACCGGCGGCACCATCACCGGCGTGTCCCGCTATATCCGCAGCGTCACGCAGCACCCCTACACGGCAATCGCCGTGGAACCGGCTGCCTCGCCGGTCATCACCCAGACGCTCAACGGCGAGGAAATCAAACCGTCTCCGCACAAGATTCAGGGCATAGGCGCCGGCTTCGTCCCGGCCAACCTGGACCTGTCGATTGTCGACCAGGTGGAACAGGTGACCAATGAAGAGGCCATCGAAATGGCCCACCGACTGATGCGCGAGGAAGGCATACTCGCCGGCATATCGTGCGGAGCAGCCATGACCGCTGCGCTACGCGTATCACAGCAGGATGCACACCGGGGCAAGCGCATCGTGGTCATTTTGCCGGACTCGGGAGAACGCTACCTGAGTGGTGCGTTGTTTGCCGGGGTTTTCTCGGACCGGGAACTGAAGCCGTAACAGCGCCCCGAATTACTGAACATTTCTCAATGTCGCCGGCCTGGTGGGCCCGCATGGAGCCCCCTGGTCCGGCGTTTATCCATGAGTTCAACCCGTACCTTGGTACGCTACAGATTTTTCCGTAAAACAGTCAAAATGACGTTACTTATGCATGTAACGAATTGAAGGTTGTAGAACGTACCGTGATCGTGACTGTCTTATCCATAATCCGGGCCACCATCGTGGCGCTGCTGATTGCGGTCCCCGGTGAACTGCTCGCTGCTGAATCAGCGGGCAAAGTGCTGGTCACGCGCAACCAGGCAGACGCACTGCGCGCGGGCACGGTACTGGCACTGGCCCGCAAGGAAGACGTCTATTCCGGCGACCTGGTGCGCACCGGGGCCGAGAGTCGGCTGGGACTGCGCTTCGTTGACGGCTCCATCGTCACGCTGGATGAATCTTCCCGCGTACAGATTCGCGAATACTCCTACCAGCAGAAAGAACGTCCGGACTCCTTCGTCATTGAGCTCGTCAGCGGCGGTTTCCGCAACCTGACGGGTGCGATCAGCAAGATCAACCCGGACGCGTACCGGGTCACGACGCCGCTTGCCAGCCTGAGTATCCGCGGCACCTACTATTACACAAGCATCGGTGAAGACCAGACTCAACTGTCGGCCTATGTCTGGCAGGGCGAGGTCGAAGTGGCCAACGAAATGGGTTCCGTGCGGATCGGACCGGACCAGGAATTCCAGGGCGCTGTCGTCAACGAGGGGCAGGCCCCGAAAGGAACGAATGCACTGGACGTGATGGAAGGCCTGGGCACCGAGTTTGCCGCTGAGGATGTGTCCAATGATCCGACAAGCCCCTCAACAGGGAATGACCCGGACTCGGGAAACCAGCATGCTTCCGGCGACGGCCTCCTGCGGGGCCTGGTAGATGCCGGACTGGATACGGATTCCAGCGACCTGATTGGGCACGACAACCTGGTGGGAGACCTGCTGGACATGGAAGTTCCGGGGCAGGGCCTCATTCCCGAATTACCCTGATCTATTTCTCAGTGTGTCGGAACGCACCATCCCAATTGGCTTCCACGCCTTCCCGTGACAGGATATCGATGCGCGCCAGGAATACCTCGCAGAGCGCTCTTTCCTCGGCATCGGGGGCCGCGGCGCGGTTCTGCTGAAACTGCATGCTGGCCGCTTCCCAGTTCTGGGCGAAATACAGATCCAGTGCCACCTTGTAGCGCACCACCGCGGCCAGTTTCTCATCGCTGACTGTACCCATCTCACCCAGCGGCTCCCAGATTCTTACCGCCTGATCCTTGCCCCTGACGCGAATACGGTCCAGCAGACGCCACTCGAAATCCGCTACTGCATTGCGCGTGCCATCGCCGACGATCAGGTCCACCCCGTACATGCGTGTCAGCCCTTCCAGGCGCGATGCCAGGTTCACCGCATCACCAAGCACGGTATAAGCGCGCCGGT
>JBFJWR010000158.1:0-6862 GCA_041623535.1 Pseudomonadales bacterium | reverse complement strand
GGTGCGCGCCGACGATGCCGTGACCCTGCGCAAGTTCGCTGCACATATCGAACGCGCGTTCCAGGGCTTCGTGGAGATTCTCAACGAGATGGGTGACAAGAGTCACAGCGCCGAAGGCAAAATCCAGGAAATGGTGCTGCAGCTCGACCGCATGTTTGAGCTGCTCGGAGACATCCGCGGCATTGCCGACCAGACCAACCTGCTGGCCCTCAATGCCGCCATCGAGGCGGCCCGTGCTGGCGATGCCGGCCGGGGCTTTGCCGTGGTCGCCCAGGAAGTTCGCCAGTTGTCGGTGAACTCCAACGACCTGAATGACCAGATTCGCGAAAGTGCCGAGAATGCCAAGGCCACCATCCACGACGTGCGCGCCATCATGGACGAGATATCCTCCATCGACCGGGAAACCGTCCTGCATACCAAGGAAGGCGTGTTCCAGATGGCCGGCCAGCTCGAGAAGGTGAACCAACAGGTCGCCGATGGCGTCAAAAACGTACGCAGCTTCATCGCCGATTTGAAGGAGGACGTGGGCGAAACGCGCTCGCTGCTGAATTTCGATGAGGGCATTCGTGGCTCGGCGCATACGATAGAGGCACTGGGCGTCCATCTGAATCATGCCCTGCTCGCGCTGCAGTCCTTCCAGAACGCCCCGCACAGCCTGCTCGGCGCTTTCAATGAGGTGAACTCCGGGCTTGAACTGGTCATCGAGGAAACCGGTGGCGAGATACCGGATGTGCCCCCGCCGCGCAGCGAACCGGTGCCCGTCGCAGTCCCCGCGCGGCCCGCACCGGCGCCGGTGGCCGCCACGCCGAAACGCCCCCCTGCAGCGCAACCGGCACCCGGCAAGCCCGCACCGCCGGTAGCCGCAGCGCCCGCGCCTGCGCCCACCCCGGCACCTGCACCGGAAAAACCGGCGGCAGAAGCCAAACCTGCCGCCAAACCGGCGTCGCCGGCCAGTCCGGCGCCCGCTGATTCGGCACCCGGGGATATCGACCTGTTCTGACCCAGGTTGATTGGTCGATTCAACAGAACTTTAGCTGCCCTGCTGGTCCAGTGGACCAACAGAATCATCTTGTTCGTTGTTCGAAGCTTAAACGAATGTTTCCCCGTAACCGGGCAGGATTACCGGAATTTCTCGAATATTTCGAATGCGACGAGTGTACTGTGAAGAACTACTCGCGACCGGGAAAAGCTGGCCGTTCCGTGTAGCTCTGGTTTCAGGCTGGAGACAAACACCCTGAAACGTTCTTATCGCAATACGTAGAGTGTTCAGCTGGCTGGCATCTCCAGCGCGCCATCTGCGGCAATCAGGCCGTTGTTGTCGGCATAGACGTAGTCACCCGGCCGAAAGGTCACGCCGCCAAAAGTCACCGGCAGGTCCACCTCGCCGACGCCCCGGCGCACGCTTTTGATCGGTATCGGCGCCAGTGCCTGCACGCCCAGGCTGGTCGCCGCGATGACATCCACATCGCGGATACACCCGTAGACGACAATGCCGGCCCAGCCATTGTCCGCAGCCTTCTCAGCCAGCATGTCTCCCAGCAATGCACAGCGCAGGGACCCACCGCCATCAACCACCATCACCCGGCCGTTTCCCGGCTCGCCAACCAGTTCCTTGACCCGGGAATTGTCCTCGAAGCACTTTACGGTCACGATCGGCCCGCCGAATGCCTCGACCCCACCGAAGTTGCTCAGCATGGGCTCCAGCACGCGCACCCGTTCCGGATGGGCGTCACACAGGTCGGGGGTGCAAATCGATTGCGTCATGAATAACTCCTTGGACCGGGAACGGTTACAGGCTGTCAGCCAGTTCTTTGATTTCGGGTGAGGAATAGATGCGCGTGCCCACGCCGCCGGCCTGCCCCTTGCGCACCATCGCCAGTGCCACGTCGCCAGCCGCGATAGGGCGATAATTCCTGAGCGGCCCCACCATGGCAAACTCCACACCGCGGGCTGCGATGGCACTGAGTTTCTCCATGGGCCGGCTTTCATTCCGGTGCCCGGTCAACAGCGAGGGCCGGAAAATGCTCAGGGCCGGCAATTCCAAAGCGCTGAGATCCTCTTCCACCTGGCCTTTGACGCGGTTGTAGAAAATTTTCGAGCTGGCATCGGCACCCAGTGCGGTGACAATCAGGAAGTGCTGCATACCCATGTCCTTCAGGTATCTGGCAGCACGAACCGGCAATTCACGGTCGACGAACTCGAAGGCTTCGCGGCTACCGGCATTGCGTATGGTCGTGCCCAGGCAGCAGAACACGTCTTCCACGACCACGCCGTCCAGCATGGATTCGATGGCTTCCATGTCACCCACCCGGGATTCGAAGGTCGCATGCTCCACCGCAGGTGGCCGCCGGCTGACGGTGTACACGTGGTCGTAGATGCCGCTATCGCGCAGCAACATCAGCAGGTGATTCCCTACCAGTCCGGTTGCGCCCAGCACCAGCGCGCGGTTCGGTTCATCCGCCATGTATTACCTCGTCAAAAAGCCAGCGCCACTGCTCCGCTGCAGTTGGCAGAATCAGCGTGGCCGATTCTGCCAACTGCAGCGGGGTCAGGCAACAGGAAGTCAGGTTTCGCCCAGGAATGTCCAGGTTTCCAGTACCGAGTCGGGGTTCAGCGACACGCTGTCGATGCCCTCGTCCATCAGCCACTTGGCGAAATCCGGATGATCGGAAGGCCCCTGCCCACATATGCCCACATACTTGTTGGCCTTGCGGCAGGCCTGGATGGCATTGTGCAACAGCACCTTGATCGCGTCATTTCGCTCATCGAACAGGTGCGCAATGATGGCCGAATCACGATCCAGCCCCAGTGTCAGCTGGGTCAGGTCGTTGGAACCAATCGAGAACCCGTCAAAATGCTCAAGGAACTGGTCAGCGATGATCGCATTGGCCGGCAGTTCGCACATCATGATGACTTTCAGGCCGTTCTTGCCGCGCTCCAGGCCGTTCTCTTTCAGCAGTTCGATGACCTGCTTCGCCTCGCCCACCGTGCGCACGAAGGGGATCATGATCTCCACATTGGTCAGACCCATGTCTTCGCGCACTTCGCGAAGAGCACGGCACTCCAGTTCAAAGCATTCACGGAATGATTCGGATATATACCGGCAGGCACCGCGGAAGCCAATCATGGGATTGTATTCAGACGGCTCGTACAGTTGGCCGCCAATCAGGTTGGCATACTCATTGGACTTGAAATCAGACATGCGCACGATCACGCGCTTGGGCGTGAACGCCGCCGCGATGGTTGCCACGCCCTCTTTCATACGCTCGACGTAATACTCGACCGGCCCGCCATAACCGGCAATGCGCTTGGTCACGCTTTGCTTGACGTCCTTGGGCAGGGTGTCGTACTCGAGCAGCGCCTTGGGATGCACACCGATCATGCGGTTGATGATGAACTCCAGTCGCGCCAGGCCCACGCCTTCGTTGGGCAGCGCCTGGAAATCGAACGCGCGGTCCGGGTTACCGACGTTCATCATGATCTTGAATGGCAGTTCGGGCATGGACTCCAGTTTGTTTTCGCGCACATCAAAATTGAGAATGCCCTCGTAAACGAACCCCACGTCCCCTTCCGCGCAGGACACGGTCACTTCCTGGTTTTCCTTGACCAGTTCAGTGGCATCACCGGTTCCCACCACGGCGGGAATGCCCAGTTCGCGCGCAATAATGGCAGCGTGACAGGTGCGCCCACCGCGGTTGGTCACGATGGCGGAGGCGCGTTTCATGATCGGTTCCCAGTCGGGGTCGGTCATGTCGGTGACCAGCACGTCGCCATCACGAACCTTGTCCATCTCGGAAATATCCATCATCAAACGCACACGACCGCTGCCGATCTTCTGGCCGATGGAACGGCCTTCCGCCAGCACGGTGCCTTTTTCCTTGAGCAGGTAACGCTCGATGAGGGTGGCGTCGCTACGGCTTTTCACCGTTTCCGGGCGCGCCTGCAGGATATACAGTTGGCCGTCATCCCCATCCTTACCCCATTCGATATCCATCGGCCGCTGGTAGTGATCCTCGATCTTGATCGCGATCTCGGCCAGTGCCGTCACGTCCGCGTCACTCAGGCAAAAGCGCGCGCGGTCTTCCGCCGGCACATCGATATTGATCACCGACTTGCCCGCTTCACCGGATGTGTCGTACACCATCTTGATGGCCTTGCTGCCGATGTTGCGGCGCAGGATGGCCGGACGCCCGGCTGCCAGCGTCGGCTTGTGCACGTAGAACTCATCGGGGTTCACACTGCCCTGCACCACGTTCTCACCCAATCCGTAGGACGCGGTAATAAACACGACATCGCGGAACCCGGACTCGGTATCCAGCGTAAACAGCACGCCACTGCAGGCGGACTCACTGCGCACCATGCGCTGTATGCCTGCCGACAACGCAACCAGCGAATGTTCGAAGCCCTGGTGGACGCGATATGAAATCGCGCGGTCGTTGAAGAGGCTGGCAAACACGTGGCGGATCGCCACCAGGATATTTTCGGTACCGCGGATATTCAGGAAGGTTTCCTGCTGACCGGCAAAGGATGCGTCCGGCAGATCTTCCGCCGTGGCCGAGGAGCGCACCGCGACCGGCATGTTCTCATCACCACCATTGATCCTGGCGCAGGCCGCGCGCACCGCGTCTTCAAATCCGGGCGGGAACGGTGCCTGCTCGACCCACTCGCGAATTTCCTTGCCGGTGATGGCCAGCTGGTTGACATCATCGACGTCGAGCCGGTCCAGTGCGGTCTTGATGCGGTCTGCCAGTCCGTCATGCGCCAGGAACGCGCGATAAGCATCTGCCGTCGTGGCAAATCCGCCGGGAACGCGCACGCCGACCGAAGTCAGGTTGCTGATCATCTCGCCCAGGGAAGCATTCTTGCCCCCGACGTGCTCGACATCACTCATACCCAGTTTTTCGAACCAGACGATGTGTTCCAAGGCAGACGCTCCTAATCAAATTATCGAAAACTGGCGGGATGGGCCCGCTTGCGCGAGAATCCCAGCATCTTAATGCATCCGCTGTGGCAGATGAAATCCGGGGGGCGGCCCACGGGACGCCCCTCCCAAGAATAGGCAATAACGTATGAATCGCACGGCTTTCTTTATATCCGATGGCACCGGCATCACCGCCGAAGCCCTGGGGCACAGCCTGCTGATCCAGTTCGAAAGTATCGAGTTCGAACAGATCACCCTGCCCTACATAGATAACGAGGAAAAAGCCCACGATGCCGTCCAGAAGATCAACCGGGCCGCGGAAGTGGACGGCGCTCGACCGGTTATATTCGACACTATCGTCGATCGTAAAATCCGTAAGATCCTGTATGCAGCCAACGGATTCATGGTTGATATTTTCTCCACGTTCCTCGAACCGCTGGAGAACGAGCTCGGCGGCGCTTCCAGCTATTCCGTCGGAAAATCGCATTCCATTGCTGCCGACGACCGCTACAAGCGACGCATCGATGCCGTGCATTTCGCCATGGACAACGACGACGGGGCCCGCACCCGCAACTACGAGGCGGCGGATATCATCCTGGTCGGCGTATCACGGTGCGGCAAGACACCGACCTGCATCTACCTGGCCCTGCAGTTCGGCATCCTCGCGGCCAACTACCCGTTTACTGACGATGACCTCGAAGACATGCAACTGCCGAAGGTCCTGCGACCGTTCAAGGGCAAACTGTTTGGCCTGACCATCGATGTGGAACGCCTGGAGGCGATACGCCAGGAACGCAAGGCGAACAGTCGCTATGCGTCGCACCGGCAGTGCGAAATGGAAGTGGAAGCAGTGGAATCATTATTTCGGCAACTGAACATCCCGTTCCTGAACACCACGCATTTCTCCATCGAGGAGATTTCCACGCGCATCCTGCAAATTACCGGGATGGAACGGCACATGATCTGAGATTCAGGCAGCCGGGTGGTGGCACACTGCGAGATCACGACACCCTTTCGATCGTGAATACCAAGGCGTAAAATTCCCTCGGACTAATCAGGCTTGCCGGCAGAAAACAGCGCGTTGAGCTTGCTTTCGTATTCGTGGTAACCAAGGCAGGCGTAGAGTTCTTCACGGGTCTGCATGAGGTCCAGCACGTTCTCCTGGTGCCCGTCGCTGCGCAGTGCCTCGTACACGAGGATCGCCGCCTTGCTCATGGCCCGAAACGCGCTGAGCGGGTACAGCACCATGGCCACACCTTCCGCACCCAGTTGATCCACCGTGTAGTAAGGGGTTTGCCCAAACTCGGTGATATTGGCCAGCACCGGTACGCCGACCGCGTCGACGACCTGCCGGTACATGCCGATATCGGTCATGGCCTCGGCAAAGATCATGTCTGCGCCCGCCTCCACGCAACGCACACAGCGGTCGATTGCGGCATCCAGTCCTTCCACGGCCAGTGCATCACTGCGCGCCATGATGACAAAATCGTCGTCGGTGCGTGCATCCACGGCCGCCTTGACGCGATCGACCATTTCCTCGGCACTGACGATCGCCTTGCCGGGCCGGTGTCCGCAGCGTTTCTGGGCAACCTGGTCTTCAATGTGAACCGCCGCCACCCCGGCGCGGATCATTTCCTGAATCGTCCGGGCGATGTTGAACGCCCCGCCCCAACCGGTATCGATATCGACCAACAGGGGCGCGCTGGTGGCAGCGGTGATACGCCGTGCATCCTCCGCCACGTCATTGAGCGAAGTCATGCCCAGATCGGGCAGACCGAAGGAGGCATTGGCCACGCCGGCACCTGACAGGTACAGCGCCTTGTGACCCGCCTGCTCCGCGAGCATGGCACTGTAGGCGTTGACCGCGCCGACGATCTGCAGGGGTGGGTTCGCCTGCACAGCGGCGCGAAACCGGGCTCCGGGGGACGCTACACCAGCCAT
>JBFJWR010000157.1:0-6896 GCA_041623535.1 Pseudomonadales bacterium | reverse complement strand
GCAGCGCCTGGCTTCCGAAACCGCGAGTCCGCAGGCGCGTGACCAGTACATGCGCAGCGCCAATCCCAGGTACATACTGCGCAATCACATTGCCCAGCAGGTGATCGAACAGGTAGAGGCGGGAGATACCGGGCTTTTCGATCAGTTTGCGGCCGTACTCGAAGACCCCTGCGCCGAATGGCCCGAGCATGCAGAGTGGGCACAGGATGCGCCGGAGTGGTCCCGGCACCTGGAAATCAGCTGTTCTTCCTGACCCGCAGGCAGATACCGCCAAGTCGGGCCGAAAAAACTATACTGGTGTTTTGTTGTGGGCAGAGGGTGGCTGCGTCATGCACGTCCTTGTAACAGGAGGCACCGGGTTTATCGGCCGGGCTCTTTGTGCCCGCCTGAAAGCTGCCGGGCATGACGTAACGGTTCTGAGCCGCCGACCGGCAGAAGTGGCCGGGATTTGCGGAGACGGGGTTGCCGGGGTCGGCAGCCTGGACGAAATCAGCCCGGCGACAACACTGAATGCGGTCATCAACCTGGCCGGCGAGTCGATTGCAGACCGCCGCTGGAGCGCGGCGCGCAAGCAGCAACTGATAGACAGTCGGTTGCAGACCACCCGCGACCTCACCCGTTTTCTGAACAACCTGTCCGAGCCCCCGGAAGTTTTCATCAGCGCTTCGGCGGTTGGTTATTACGGGGCCACCGGTGACCGGGAACTGGATGAGAATTCTCCGCCGGTCAAAGAATTTCAGCACGAACTGTGCCGCCGGTGGGAAGAGGCCGCCCGGTCCGGAGAGACTGCCGCCGGGCGGGTCTGCATACTCCGCCTCGGCATCGTCCTTGGTCCGGAAGGCGGGGCACTGAAAAAAATGCTGCCTGCGTTCCGCCTCGGGCTGGGTGGGCCGATCGGTGACGGCCGGCAGTGGATGTCCTGGGTGCACCGTACCGATGTGCTGAACATGATCGATTTCCTGCTGGCGGATACCGGGCAGGCGGGCGTGTACAACGCGACCGCGCCGACGCCGGTGATGAATCGCCAGTTCGCGCAGCAACTGGGAAAGGCCCTGGGTCGTCCGGCCGTGTTGCCGGTGCCGGGCCTGGTCCTGCGCATGGCGCTGGGTGAATTGTCTCACCTGTTGCTGACCGGTCAGAACGTGCGTCCGCGGCGTTTTCTGAAGGCCGGATTCCAGTACCAGTATCCACGGCTGGACCAGGCGCTGGCCGATATTATCTCCTCATGATGAACATCGATCTGAGTATGTGTTGCCTTGGCGCAATTCCGGAACAATGCGGCAGATTGCGGGCAACGACCTGTCGAAGCCGCGGGGAGTCTGTGTGAACGGCAGCATGGACAACATTGCCGAAGCGGTGCTGGTGGTGTTGCCGGACGGCTGTATAGCCATGGCCAACCGGACGGCACTGGATATGCTCGGCCAGGATACGGTCGTGCAGGGCGCGAATATTGCTGCATTCCTGGAGCCGGGTGATGGCCAGGGCGCGCTGGATTTTGTCCGTGGACTGGTCGGGCGGCAGGCGACCGCCAGCTTGTGCGTTGCAGCGGAGCAGACAGTGGATGTGTGCTGCACGGTGCATACACTTTCCCGTTTCGGCGGCGATCCCGGAGCGGCAGGCGAAAGCTACGTGCTGCTGGCGAAGGATGTTTCCGAATGGAACCGGGCGCAGGAAGAACTGGAAGAACTCGCCAGCCTGACAGATGAAAACCCCAGTATCGTCATGCGCGTTTCCGGGGACATGAACCTGCTCTATCTGAATCCAGCCGCCCTGGAGTTTGCCGGCGCATTGGGCCTGAGTTCCGGAGCGATCCTGCCTGAGTCACTGGCCTGGCCGGCCCGCAGTGCCCTTGAAACGGGTGAGCGCCAGCACGTCGAAGAATCAATCGGCAGCAAAGTCCATGACCTCACCTTCGTGCCTTTTCAAGATAAGGGGTACGTCAATATTTACGGTGTGGATGCTTCGAAGCGGGTAGAGGCCGAAACCCAGCTCGTACAGAACGCTTTTTACGACGATCTCACGAAGCTGCCCAACCGCGCGCTGCTCAAGGATCACATCCAGCTTGCAATCCGTACCAACGAGCGCAATGAGAACCGTCGCTTCGCGCTGCTGTCCATCAACCTGGATCGTTTCAAGTACGTCAACGAGACCTACGGGCATGGCGTCGGCGATCAACTGCTTGTGCATTGCGCGCAGGTGCTCGGCATGTGCTTTCGGGCCAAGGACACCATCGCGCGCTTCGGTTCTGACCTGTTCTGCGTGTTGCAGAGCGATGTGGAAGATACCGGTTCGCTGCTGGCCTCGGTGCGCCGGGTCATGGAAGCCTTCGAAGATACGATCGTCATCGATCAGTTCGAATTACACGTGTCGGTCAGCATGGGCATCGTGTTGGGTGATCAGAGTCACAAGGACGTGGAAGCGGTCATTCGTGATGCGGACACGGCGCTGTATCGGGCGAAAAGCACCGGGCGTGGCAAGTACGTGATCTTCGATGCCTCCATGCACCAGCGCATGCGCCGCATGCTGGAACTGGAAGCCAAGCTGCGGCGGGCCGTGGAAAACAATTCGTTCGAAATGTTTTACCAGCCCAAGGTGAGTGCCCGGACCGGAGATTTGCTGGGCTTCGAGGCACTGATACGCTGGACTGATGCGGAGGAGGGGTTTATTTCCCCAGCTGAGTTTATTCCGGTCGCCGAGGAAACCGGGCTCATACTGCCGCTCAGCGACTGGATCCTGCGCGATGTCTGTCGGCAGATTGCCGAATGGCGCAAGGTCACAGACCGCGTGGTGCCGGTAGCGGTGAACTGTTCCGGCAAACAGTTTGTGCAGAAGGATTTCGTGGCGCGCTTTAAAGTGGCACTGGACGAATACGATGTGCCCTGCGAACTGATCGAAGCTGAGATCACCGAGAGCTCACTGGTCGATGACCTGGAACTGGTGGTGGAAAAACTGCAGGCGCTTGCAGAAATGGGCGTGAAGACGTCGATTGACGATTTCGGCACCGGCTATTCCTCGCTGACCTATCTGAAAATGTTTCCCCTGCACACGTTGAAAGTCGATCGCTCGTTTATCAAGGATATGCACGTCGACAAGGACGATCTGCAGATCACCGGGACAATTATCGCCATGGCGCATGGCCTGGGAATGGAAGTGGTTGCCGAGGGGGTCGAGAACGAAAAACAGCTGGGGATGTTGCTGGAAATGAGCTGCGAGCAGATCCAGGGGTATTACTTCAGCCCGCCGGTCGCCGCCAAATCAGCGCTGAAAATGATACTCAGCGGAGTGGCCCACTGCGCGATGTGATCTCGCGGCCACGGATTGCGGCAGATTCAGAGCGTGCCATGGGTGCCATCACAGAGCGGACGCCTGGCGCTGCGCTTGCATCCGCAAAAGAAAACCGGGCCCGATTTTTCTGCAGTCATGGGCACTGGCGTGAATTCCGATCCGGCATGTGAGCCATCGCAGAAGGGCTGTTTTTTGCTGCGGCCGCAGGCACACCAGTAATACGTCTTGCCTGCCTCCACTTCCACCCGATAAGGTGACTTGGACGGCATTTCGGGCTGGGCCATGGAATAGTCTCCGCAGTTGGATAGTGCTTGCAGGCTAGGTAACCGTACTCCGGCGGTCAATGTGGCGGGCTGTCGGCTGCAGACAAGGAACAAATCATGACGACCTTCTACTGGTATGACCTGGAAACATTTGGCCGGGATTGCGCCCGGGACCGGATCGCCCAGTTTGCCGGTCAGCGTACCGATGCGGAACTCAGGCCGATTGGCGATCCCTGCGTGATGTACTGCCAGCCGGCCAGGGATTTTCTGCCCGACCCGGGGGCCTGTCTGATCACCGGAATCACGCCTCAGGAGGCGCAGGAGAAAGGCATCAACGAGGCGGGTTTCAGTGCTGAAGTGCTGCGGCAGTTCGCACCCGCCGGTACCTGCGTGGCCGGTTACAACAGCCTTCGCTTCGATGACGAGTTCCTGCGTTACTTGTTCTATCGCAACTTCCACGATCCGTATGCACGCGAGTACCAGGGCGGCAATTCCCGCTGGGACTTGATTGACGTGATGCGACTGGCCCACCTGCTGCGACCCGAAGGCCTGAACTGGCCGCAACGGGAAGATGGCGCCACCAGTTTCCGGCTTGAAGACCTGACCCGGGCGAACGGTATCGAGCATGCCGGCGCGCACGATGCGCTGGTGGATGTCCGGGCCACGATCGCCATCGCGGCACGGCTGCGGTCTGCGCAACCGAAACTGTTCGACTACCTGTTCAGTCACAGGGGTAAGCACGATGTGCTCGCCGAACTGGACGTGCGCGCCGGTACGCCGGTACTGCATGTTTCCGGCATGATTCCCGCGACACTGGGGAGTGCCTCGTTGTTTATGCCGCTGGCGGCCCACCCGACCAATCGCAATTCCGTGATCTGCTACGACCTGCGGGTTGATCCGCAGGCGTTGCTGGAGCTTGATGCTGCAGAGTTGCAGCGCCGCGTGTTCTCCTCCCGTGAGGAACTTGCAGGCGAGGTGCGGGTTCCTTTGAAAGAGATACACGCAAATCGCTGCCCGGTGGTACTGCCGGCCAAGTGGGTGAATGACGATGCGGCCAGGCGCATGGACCTGGACCTGGCCGCCTGTCGTCGGAACTGGCAAACGCTGCATGCAGCCGGCGCCTCGGGGCAGTTGCAGGCGAAACTGCGGGCGCTGTACCAGCGTTCATTCGATGCAGCGCCCGATGCCGAGTACGCCCTGTACGGCGGATTTCTACCGGATCCGGACCGCGAGGCCTGCGCGCGAATCCGCTCCTGTGCGCCGGAAGAACTGCTGCAACGGGACTGGCGGTTCGAGGATCCGCGCATGGCCGACCTGTTGCTGCGTTATGTCGGGCGGAATTTTCCGCAGCATCTCGCGGGTGAGCATTTGCAGGCCTGGGATGAGTTGTGCCAAAGGCGGCTCCGTGAGCCAGGCGCCGGTGCCCGTGACCTGGCCGCATTCCAGCGGGAACTGGCAGACTGCCGCACCCGCGCCAGTACCCCCCGGGAACAGGGCACGCTGGATGCCGTGGCTGACTGGGCCGGGCAGTTGTGTCCGCAGGATGCGGTGGTTTGCTGAACGGCGAACCCGTTGTTATCTTGATGCGGGGCGGTCATTTGCCCCGTGCGCATACCGGATCGCGGGTTGCCGGGTCGCCATTGGCGTCCTGTAAGACCGCCAGTTTCCGCTTTACTCCTCAAGGAGTCTGACAACGTGCGATTCTTGCCCCGTATCCTGTCTGCATTGTTGTTCAGCCTGGGCGGCCTGTGCCTCCCCGGTTCGGCAGTGGCCTGGAATGGTTTCGAGTTGGCAGATATGGGTTTCAGCGAAGCCCGCCAGGCCACTATTCATGCGCGGGATGCCACGCGACTGGCGGCGCGCCTGATCGTCCCCTCGGTGCAACGCAAGGGGCAGACCTTTCCCGTGATCGTCATGGTCGACCAGTGGGCGGCACGACCGGGCGACTTCCTGGTACAGGCGGTACGTTATGCCTCGGATGGGTTCGTGGTACTGGTCTACCAGCCACGCGGCTATGGACATTCCGCCGGCGATGTCGACCTGGGGGGCACCCGCGATCTGCAGGATTTCGGTGCGGTGCTCGATTGGCTTATTCTCCACGCACCGGTCGATGAATCACGCATCGGGGTGCTGGGTGCCAGTGCCGGCGGGGTGATCGCCCTGATCGCTGCTGCCCAGGATCCGCTGGTCAAGGCGGTGGCCGCGCTGGGCGCCTGGGCCGGGCTTGCGGACAGTGTGCATTACAACGGCGTGGGGCGGGTTGGCTGGAACCAGTTCGTGGAGGCTGGCTCGCTGCCGCAACGGCTGGTGCCGGCGACTCGAAAGCACATCCTTGATCTGCAGGCCGGGAAGCGCGGCAAGGAACTGCTGCGCTGGGCCGAGGATCGTTCTGCCACCACCTGGCTGCATCTGCTGAACCGGCGCATGGTGCCGGTGCTGCTGACCGCCAATTACGACGATGAACTCGGCAACATCAACGAGGTGGTCGGGTTTTACGAATCCCTGCAGGGACCGCGACGTCTGCTGATGACCCAGGGCGGGCATGCCGCGGCCGAATCCAACGGCAGTCTGCGGGTTGATTCCTACGTCTGGGACCAGGCGCTGGACTGGATGAACCGCTGGTTGCGACCAGAGGCAAAGGCCCTGAAGCCGGTAGCCGCCCTGTCGATGGAACTGTCTGACTCCAGCGTGCGTGACGAGTTCTCGGAGTGGCCGGGCGGAGAAATCGCCATGGGCGAGTTTTATCTCAGTCCGCGCGGCGCCACCGGCAGTGGCGGGCTGGACCTGCGACCCTGGGAAGGCAAGCAACCGACCGCCAACGTCCTGCGTTCGCCACCAACGGGCGCACTGAGCGAAGCGGAGCAAACCCTGCAGGGCGTTTCCAGTGGTGTGGCCTGGCTGCCGTCGCTGGACAGCCGGCGGACGCTGATCTTTGAAAGTGCAGCGCTGTCCCGGTTGCTGCCGATACGGGGCATCCCGCGCCTCGACCTGCAGTTCAAGCCATCCACCGATGCGGTGCAGATCACGGCCGCGCTCTACGACGTCAACAACCTGGGCCTGGGACGGGTGATCAGTCGCACCGCGATACACCTGACAGATCTGCAACCCAACGTCGAGATGACCAAACAACTGGAGTTCCGGGTGCTGGCGCACGACGTGGAGCCGGGAAATCACCTCGCCCTGGTACTGGATACGCAGGACACGCAATTCGTGATGCCGGAACTGTCGGGTTTTGCCGTGCAGGTGTTGTTTTCCGATCAGCACCAGCCGCTGTTACGGGTGCCCTATCACCAGGTGCATTCCGGGGCTGACCCGCAGCGACTCGCCGACCTGCACCGCGGGGTTCAG
>JBFJWR010000156.1:0-6904 GCA_041623535.1 Pseudomonadales bacterium | reverse complement strand
CTGGTTAAAGGGCAGATCCACGCAACCCATCACCGTGGGACTGCCCATGGCGCGCGCCAGGATCGCCACGTGCGAGTTACCGGAACCCAGCCGCGAAACCATGCCCACGATGTGTTCGCGATCCACCTCGCCCAGCATGGTGGGTGTCAGTTCCTCGCCCACCAGAATGGTGTTCGGCTCGACCTCGGCCTTCCCGCCCTCGTTGTCTTGCAGGTAAGCAAGCACACGCCGGCCAAGATCGCGGATATCTGCCGCACGCTCCCGCAGGTACGCGTCTTCCATCAATTCGAACTGGTGCACGTGTTCCTGCGTAATCTGGCGCAGGGCACCCTGCGCCCACTGGCCATCACGGATCAGCAGCATGACCTCGCCGCCCAGCGCGCTGTCATCGAGCATGCGCAGGTACACCTCGAAGAGCGCCTGTTCTTCCGCCGGCAACAGGCTGGATAGTTTGGCCTGCAGCGCGCGGATATCAGCGCGTACCGATTCCAGGGCCTCCTGGAAACGCATGACCTCGACTTCCGGATTGTCTACCTGCTTGTCCGGCACCGCGTCCAGGTCAGCGACCGGATACAGGACGTGGGCAGTGCCCACCGCGACTCCGGGCGCACCGGCAACTCCGGAAAAGCGCACGTCGATCTGCTGCCCGGTACCCACGCCGAATATCGACCCGGTTGCCTCCGCATGCGCGATCGCCGCCGCCAGTTGCGCCGACATGGTGACCAGGAAGGCTTCTTCCGACTCATCGAAGCGGCGCTCGCTTCTCTGTTGCACAACCAGTACGCCGAGCACTTCACGCTGGTGAATAATCGGCACACCAAGAAACGAGTGGAACATCTCCTCGCCGGTTTCGGGAAGAAAGTGGAAGCGCGGATGCGAGGGCGCATTATCGAGGTTAATAGGCTCTTCGCGCAGGCCAACCTGGCCGACCAGTCCTTCGGAAACACCCAGGGTGGCCACTCCCACCGATTCCTGGCGCAAGCCCTGGGTCGCCATCAGCACGTAACGGGTGCGTTCCGGCGTCAGCAGATAAATGGAACAGACATCGGTCTTCATGGCCTCCGAGACGCGCTGCACAATCAGGTTCAGCGCACTGTGAAAGTCATCGACAGAATTTACTTCCTGTACGATTCTCCGCAGGGTATCAAGCATGCTGCCCCCGGCCGGCTCGCGCCCCGAACAGGTGGGGCGCGAGTTCCCGCAGCGCCCGGCGGTACACTTCCCGCTTGAACGGTATCACCTGGTTGATGGGATACCAGTAACTGACCCAGGACCAGTCATCGAACTCGGGGGTATTCGTCGAATCAAAATGGATGCGTTCTTCGGCATCCTGTATGCGTAACAGGAACCACTTCTGCTTCTGTCCCACGCACAGCGGTTTCTGCCGCTGCCGGATCAGGTGACGCGGCAGGCGGTAGCGCAGCCAGCCGGAGGTGCTGGCGACAACCTCTACGTCGGTTGCCAGCAATCCAACCTCTTCGTGCAGTTCACGGAACAGGGCATCTTCAGGTTTTTCACCCTGCTGGATGCCACCCTGCGGAAACTGCCACGCATCGGACTGGTAAGCGCGACGCGCCCACAGCACCTGCTCCCGGTCATTTGCCAGGACGATGCCAACATTGGCGCGATATCCATCTGAATCAATCAAGCGGCCACGCCCAAATTTCTGCGGTTGGTGTAAAAATCATTGTTCCACAAAGAACGGAAAGCCAGCAATCCGGTGCGATTCCGGTCCGCATCAATTATGCTCTTCATCCTCATTTGTGAAAGCTTTTCCATCATGTTGGCACTGTTTGACCTCGACAACACCCTGATTGCCGGCGACAGCGACCATGCGTGGGGGGAATTTCTCTGCACACATGGTTATGTGGATGCCGGGGTCTATCGGAGCCGGAACGAACAGTATTATCGCGAGTATCAGGCCGGCACGCTCGATATGCAGGCATTCCTCGAGTTTGCCCTGCAGCCTCTGCGCGATAATCCGCCGGACCAGCTGCTGGAATGGCGCAGCGAATTCCTGCAGGAATGCATCGAACCGTTGCTGTTGCCGGATGCGCGGAGCCTGCTGGACAAGCACCGCGTGCGGGGAGATCAGATTGTCATCATCACCGCCACCAACCGCTTCATTACCCAGCCGATCGCAGAAATGCTCGGCGTGGAAACCCTGCTGGCCACCGAGCCGGAAATGCATGATGGCCGCTACACCGGGCGGGTAGCGGGGCCCGCGTGCTTTCAGGAGGGCAAGATCATCCACCTGCAGAATTGGGCAGAGGCCGCAGGGTGCGATCCGTTTGAGGCGCATTTTTACTCGGACTCGGCCAACGACCTGCCCCTGCTGGAAAAGGTCTCCTTCCCCTGCGCGGTCGATCCCGACGAACAGTTGCGGGCGCTGGCCATCGAACGCGACTGGCCGGTCATCAGCCTGCGGGATCCCGCATGAACACCCGGCACCAGGCGTTGCGGCACGGTGCGGTTTGCGCGCTGACAGCCCTGTTGCTCTGCGCCTGTGACGCGCAGTCTCCGGAGACCAGCGAACAATCCGCAGCACCGGAGGTGGCGATCGTCCGTCCGCAACACAGCGGCACCGGCCTGGATGCCGAATTACGGGCACGATTACAGGAACGCCTGGCAAGCCACCTGCGTGATGCGGCAGATGGTGCACGCACGCTGTGTGAAACCATCTCGGTGTTCACCAAGACACCATCCGCAGCCAATCTTGCACTGGCCCGCACCCGCTGGCGCAGCGCACATCGACTCTTTATCAGCGCCGCCACCCTGCAGACGGCACTGGGCGGCGCGTCCCTTGCAAGACTGGATGACTGGCCGGCGCTCGGCGGATACATCGATCGCGCTCCCGGGTATCCGCACAGTGGCCTGGTTTTCGACACCACGCTGGAAATCACACCGGAGACACTGCAGAGCCAACACCAACTGACGGACAGCAGCGAAGTCAGCACCGGTTTCCATGCGCTGGAATACCTGCTGTGGGGCGACCCGGACGATGAGCCCCGCACATTTGCCCTGTTCCTGCCGGCGAATGGCGGCACGGCCCTGGAAGACCAGGCGCGCGACCGGCGCCGGGCTTATCTGCGCACGGCCTGCGAATTGCTGAACAAGGAACTGCAGACTGTGGTCGGACAGGAACAGAGCCTGCCGCAGGCGCTGGACAGCAGCCGGCTGCTGGGCAACGCCGCCGGCGTTCTCCACCAGGAACTGGCAACCCGACAGGTAATGCCGCGGGCAACCGATACCTACGCGGAGTCTGAATGCGCGTTCGCTGCGCTGCCGCTGTGTGGTGTGACGCCCGCGATCGAGGAACTGCTGCTACTGGCGACAGACACTCAACTCGCGACCGAGATCACTGCCAGGGATGCCGAACTGGCCAGCCGGCTGACGCGCACTGCCGGTTCGCTGGATAAGACCCTGCATGAACTGGCCGGAAACTGGCCTGCAACGGCAGACGAACAACAGGCGCAACTGCACAAACTTGCCGAAGGATTACGCGCCACCGCAGCAGAACTGCGCCTGGCGGCGAATGCCCTGAAGTCGGAATAGGACGGGGCTTCAGGAGTCGGCAGACTCCGGGATATATACCAGGTCCAGTTCGCGGGCGGCTTTCACATCATCAAGGCGTTTCACCGGCAGGCTGTAGGGCGCGCCTTTTACCAGGTCCGGATTTTCCTGCGCTTCGGCGAGGATTTTCGCCATCGCATCGATGAAGCCATCGAGTTCTTCCCGCGTCTCGGTCTCGGTTGGCTCGATCAGGAAACATTCCGGCACCAGCAGCGGAAAATACGTGGTCGGCGCATGGTAACCGTAGTCGAGCAGGCGCTTGGCGAAATCCATGGCGGAAACGCCCATGGTCTTCGACTGCTTCTGCAGGGTGACGATGAATTCGTGGGTGGCACGCCGCCGCGGATAGGCGAGATCAAAGCCGGCCTGCTGCAGACGCTTCGCCATATAATTGGCATTCAGCGTGGAGTATTCCCCAACCCGGTGCATGCCCTCGCGCCCCAGCATCAGGGCATACAGGTACGCGCGTATGTTGATTCCCGCGTTACCCATGAATGCCGACAACCGGCCGATGGTCTCGGGAGTCGTATTCTCGTCTGCCCAGCGATATCGCACCGCACCATCGATCTCGTCCCGTATGACGTAGGGCACCGGCAGGTGCGGTAACAGGCGCTTGTTCGCCGCCACCGGACCGGAACCCGGGCCACCACCGCCATGTGGCGTGGCAAAGGTCTTGTGCAGGTTCATGTGCAACACGTCAAAGCCCATGTCACCTGGCTTGACCTTGCCCAGAATGGCATTGAGGTTGGCACCGTCGTAATACAGCAGGCCACCAACCTCGTGCATGATGGAGGCAACTTCCTCGATCCCGCGCTCAAAGAGTCCGCAGGTCGAGGGATTTGTCATCATCAGGCCCGCAGTCTGCGGGCCCACGGCATTGCGCAGCGCGACCAGATCGACATCGCCATCCTTGCCGGTCGGCACTTCGCGTACCTTGTAGCCACACATGACGGCCGTCGCCGGATTGGTGCCGTGCGCGGAATCCGGCACGATAATCTCGCTACGGGCGGTGTCCTTGCGGGAATCATGATAGGCCCGAATCATGGCCACGCCGGCAAACTCGCCCTGCGCGCCGGCCATCGGCGACAGCGACACTCCGGCCATGCCGGTCACGTCGCGCAGCATTTCCTGCAGGTGATACATGCAGGACAGGAAACCCTGGCTGGCATGCTCGGGAGACAAGGGGTGCCGGCCCAGCGCCGCTTCAAGGTTCGCGGCCCGCAGGGCGCCACGCGGGTTGTACTTCATGGTGCACGAACCCAGCGGATAGAACTGCGTGTCAATCGAGAAATTCTTGCGCGACAGGTTGGTGTAATGCCGCACCACCTGCAGTTCAGAGACTTCCGGCAGCCCCGGCGCGCTATCGCGCAACATGTCTGCCGGCAGGCCGGAAACTGCTTCCGCACTGCAGCTTTGTGACTCGGCGCGACGGCCGGGCTGGCATTGTTCAAAAATAAGCATCTAACTACCTGTCTGCCTGGTGCCGGAGATCATGGTGGTGCCCAGCGCCACTGATGCGCCGGACCGGACCCTTCTCACCCGGCAATTCATCTGGAAATTGCGCCTGGCGACTGCCACGGCTCTCAGGAAATCGCCTGCGCCAGCGCTCCTGCAAACTGTTCGATTTCGGCCACGGAACGCTGTTCAGTGGCGCAGGTCAGCAGGCAGTTTTCCATGCCCGCAAGATACGGCCCCAGTGCCACTCCTGCCAGGATTCCCTGCCCGGCAAGTCGCTCTACGACGGTTGCTGCGTCGATCGGCAGGCGCAGTACCAGCTCGTTGTAGTGCGGCGCCGAGAAATGCTTCTCCACACCATCCAGTGCGGTCAGCGCGCTTGCCAGTTCGCAGGCCCGCTGGTAGCTGGCCCGACTGACTTCCTGCAGACCCTGCGGACCCATAAGCGAGAGATAGACCGTGGCGGCGGTGACCGCGAGACCCTGGTTGGTACAGATGTTCGATGTCGCCTTGGATCGGCGGATATGCTGCTCGCGGGCCTGCAGGGTCAGGGCAAAGCCCTCGCGCCCGTCGAGGTCGACCGTGCGCCCAATGATGCGCCCCGGCATTTGCCGCACCAGTTTCTTGCGCGCGCACATGAAGCCGAAGTACGGGCCGCCGGATGCCAGCGGCAGACCGAGCGGCTGGCCGTCGCCGACCACGATATCGGCCCCATTGGCACCCCACTGCCCGGGCGGTTTGAGTATCGCCAGGGTCATGGGGTTGACGACCGCGATGACCAGCATGCCGCGTTCATGGGCCCAGTCGGTCAACTGGTCGACCTGCTCCAGGCAGCCGAAAAAGTTCGGACTCTGGATGACCAGGGCCGCATGCTCCTGTTCGGCATGGGCAGCGAGTGCCGGCAGTTCGACCCGCCCCGAGTCATTGCAGAAAACCAGCTCGTGCAATTCAATCTTCTGGCTGGAAACGATGGTGGCCACCGTGTCGCGATAATTGGGATGCACACCGCCAGCGAGCAGGATATTGCGCGGTCCAGACTTGCGTTGCGCCCGCACTGCCATCAATACCGCCTCGGCCAGCGCGGAAGCTCCGTCGTAGAGCGAGGCATTGGATACTTCCATACCCGTCAGGCGTGCCATCATGGTCTGGAACTCGTACAGGAGTTGCAGCGTTCCCTGGCTGGCCTCTGCCTGGTAGGGCGTGTACGCGGTCATGAACTCACCACGCGTGGTGATATCCCAGACCGCAGCCGGTACGTAGTGGTCGTAGGCGCCAGCGCCGGCAAAGCAGGTCAGCGGGCGATCCTGTTCCAGGCGCCGACGCACCTCCTGCACGGCTTCGCGTTCACTGCGTCCGTCAGGCACCAACCGTAATTCGCCTGCCCGCATGGGCTGGGGAATCTCGTCAAACAGGTCTTCGATGGAATTGGCGCCGAGCGCAGCCAGCATGGCGCGCACGTCACTTTCCGTGTGGGGTATAAATGGCATGGGATCAGTCGTCGGCGTCGTCGCCGGCTTCCTCGCATTGTTCTGAGTATTCTTCGGCACTCAACAGCTTGTCGAGTTCGGATTCGTCTTCCACGCGAATGCGGTAAAACCAGCCGTCGCCGTAGGGATCGCTGTTGACCAGCTCCGGGTTGTCCTCGAGCGCCTCGTTGATGGCAATGATCTCGCAAGCCACCGGTGCGTACACATCCGATGCGGCTTTCACCGATTCAACCACTGCGGATTCCTCGGCAGCAGCAAACTCGGCGCCTACTTCGGGCAACTCGACGTGCACGATATCGCCCAGCAATTCCTGCGCGTGGTCGGAAATGCCCACGGTCGCAGTACCGTCGTGAGACAGGCTGATCCATTCGTGACTCTCGGTGTACTTG
>JBFJWR010000155.1:0-6914 GCA_041623535.1 Pseudomonadales bacterium | reverse complement strand
CCGGTCGGTGAATACAGCGAGAAGGCGTACCTCGACTATTCGATGTACGTCATCCTGGACCGCGCGCTGCCGCACATCGGGGATGGTCTCAAGCCGGTTCAGCGGCGCATCGTGTACGCGATGTCAGAACTGGGCCTGAAAGCCGGCGCCAAGTTCAAGAAATCCGCGCGTACAGTGGGTGATGTACTCGGCAAGTTTCATCCCCACGGCGATTCGGCCTGCTACGAAGCCATGGTGCTGATGGCGCAGCCGTTCTCGTACCGCTATCCGTTTGTGGATGGTCAGGGGAACTGGGGGTCGGCGGACAACCCGAAGTCTTTCGCCCAGATGCGTTACACCGAGGCGCGCCTGACGCCCTACGCGGAAGCGCTGCTCAGTGAACTGGGTCAGGGCACGGTGGACTGGATACCCAACTTCGACGGCACGCTGGAGGAGCCACGTACCCTGCCGGCGCGTGTGCCCAATGTCCTGCTGAATGGTGGTACCGGAATCGCGGTCGGCATGGCCATGGACATTCCGCCACACAACCTGCGTGAAGTTGCCGGCGCCTGCATACACCTGCTCGACAATCCCAAGGCCAGCCTCGAAGAACTGGTGGCCTTCGTGCCGGGGCCGGATTTTCCCACCGAAGCAGAGATCATCACGCCCCCCGAAGACCTGGTCGAGATGTACCAGACCGGTCGTGGCAGCGTGCGCATGCGTGGCGTCTACTGCATGGAACAGGGCGACATCATCGTCACGGCATTGCCCTACCAGGCTTCCGGAGAGCGCGTGATCGAGCAGATTGCCGCGCAGATCCAGGCCAAGAAGCTGCCCATGGTTGCTGATCTGCGGGACGAGTCCGACCACGAGAATCCGACCCGCATCGTCATTGTGCCGCGCTCCAACCGCGTCGATATCGAAAGCCTGATGGCGCACCTGTTTGCCACCACCGAGATGGAAAAGACCTACCGGGTCAACATGAACGTGATCGGGCTGGATGGGCGTCCGCGCGTGCACAGCCTGCTGGGCATGCTGCGCGAGTGGCTTACGTACCGCACCGAGACCGTGCGCCGCCGCCTGCAGTACCGGCTCGACAAGGTCGTTGACCGGCTACACATCCTCGACGGCCTGTTGATCGCATTTCTGAATATCGATGAAGTGATTGCGATCATCCGCAGCGAAGATCACCCCAAGCCGGTGTTGATGAAACGCTTCTCGCTGTCGGACATCCAGGCCGAAGCGATCCTTGAATTGAAACTGCGCCATCTCGCCAAACTCGAGGAAATGAAAATCCGCGGTGAACAGGCCGACCTGGAAGCCGAGCGCAAACGGCTGGAAAAGATTCTTGGTTCCAATGCGCGCCTGAAGAAACTGATTCGCGGTGAAATCGAGGCCGATGCCGAACGCTTTGGCGACGCCCGGCGTTCACCCATCGTGCGTCGTGCCGAGGCCAGGGCCCTGTCCGAAACCGACCTCGTGCCCAGCGAGCCGGTCACCGTGGTTCTGTCTGCCAAGGGCTGGGTGCGTGCCGCGAAGGGTCACGATGTGCAAGCCACGGAACTCAGTTACAAGGCCGGCGATGAATTCCTTTCGGCAGCTCGCGGGCGCAGTAATCAACAGGCATCCTTTGTCGACACCACCGGCCGGGTGTACACGCTGGCCGCCCATACGCTGCCCTCTGCGCGCGGCCAGGGTGAGCCGCTCACCGGCCGGCTCAGCCCGCCAGCGGGCGCACTCTTTGCCGGTGCGATGATCGGCGACCCGGGTGATCTGTTCCTGCTGGCTTCGGATGCCGGCTATGGTTTCGTCGGCAAACTCGGAGATTTCCAGACCCGCAATCGCAATGGCAAGGCGGTGCTGACCCTGTCGAAGAACGCCCGCGTACTGTTGCCATCGGGTATTACAGACCCGGCCACGAATGAGATTGTCGCCGTCACCAATGTTGGCAAGATGCTGGTTATAGCGGCCGAGTCACTCCCGGCCCTGGCCCGCGGCAAGGGCAACAAGATCATTGCCATTCCCACGCCCAAGGCCGTTGCACGGGAAGAGTTCGTGATTGCGGTGGCGGTGCTGCCGACGGGTGCCGAACTGATCGTACATTCCGGCAAGCGTTACCTGCGCATGAAGGGCGGTGATCTCGATGCATTTCGTGGCGAGCGCGGCCGACGTGGCACCTCGCTGCCGCGCGGATTCCAGAAAGTGGACGGGCTCAGCGTCGAGTAGCGTAGCCGGCCTGGCCTGTGCGCAGGGTGGACTGGCGCGTAGCCAATGTCGCCCTGAGCGGAGTGCGTAGCACGGAGTCGAAGGGTCTCCTGCAGTCAGCGAGGGGCTCGGCAGGACAGAATTCCTTCGTGTTTTATGCCCGGGAATGGGCCATGCGTCTCAGGTTGGAAAAAAACCTGGAGTGCATCCCGCTTGAAGGCCAGAGAGAATAGGCCGGTCGCAGGTCGGCCGGCTTGGGGAACGCATTTTCCTAAATCTCCGCCGCCATCCATGGCGGCTCCGAAGGCGGGCAGCGCTCTCTTGGTACGTCCCTGTACCGTTCGCGCTGACGCCCGAAAAATGCATTCCCCAAGCCGCCCTTGTCCGGTTCACTGCCGGTCAGGAGTTTCAGTCCGTTTCGCTGGTTCCAGCGTGATCAGTAACTACGCGCCGCATAGAGCAGGTTTTCGCCCTGCCGTTCCTGCAGGATTTCATATCCCGGTGCCAGGCTGTTGACCGGGAACAGTGCCAGCGGTGTATCGGACTCGCGGGTGCGGGCGTTGCGCGCGCTGCCGAGACGGGTTTTCTCCAGTACGGTGGGGTGGTCGATGGCCGCGGCACTGGCCAGCAGTTCGTCCTTGCGCGCATGTTCGAGCATGCGCACGGCCATGCGTACGACAGCGCCTTCCTGGCCGTCCAGTTCGGCAAGATGAATTTCTCCGGATAATTGTTCCGGCAGCAAGATCTGGCCACCGTGTACGATGCCGCGAAAATGCACGCTGGGACCGTCACGGCCGGTGCGTTCCGTGCGCATACGCTCCAAAAGCTGCAGGATCAGCCGTGCGCTGCAAATGGCGCGGAACATCTCCGGTTCATCGTCGCTGCCGCCGGTGTACAACACCAGCACGCGATTGTGCTCGATCAGGCAATGCCGCGCCTGGTAGAGACTGGCGCTGCGTCGGACCAGTTCGTAGGCGCGGCGCAACTGGCCGTTAATCTGTTCGGCTTCGAACTGATTCAGCAGTTCATGCAGCCCGACCGGCTCCATGACCAGGACCGCACACAGTTCGCTGCTAAGTGCCATGCCGCCGTCACGTATGATGGCCAGGTCATTTGCCGCGTCCTCGGCGGCCTGGCTGGCTGCCAGCTTGCTGAGGTGGCGCGCCAGTTGTTGCAGTTCATCGTCGGGCGCGTCTTCTTCGGTGTCCTGTACTTTGACCCCCAGCGAACGCATGCCGGCGGTGATCACCTCGGTGCTGCTGGCCAGACGCCGGCCCAGGTGGTGGCCCGCCCAGAGCGCCAGCAGCAGCAGGATGACCCCGGTGAGCGCAATCGAAAAGCGCATCTGCTGCTGGTAAGTGTGGAAGCCGGCAAGGCTCCACGTCATACGCAGGTGGCCAGCGAGTACGTTGTCGTAGCTGACCGGCTCGACCACGACCAGTTCGTGGCGTCCGCCGGTATCGATTTGCGGGTTTTCGGTCAGGGCCGGCACGTCGCCGGCGGCGGCAATCAGGCGGTGGTCGACACCAAACAACTGGGCGGCACGAATCGCGGGGTCACCCACCAGTGAGTTGAGCAGCAGGTTCATGGCCAGCACGTCATTGGCGAGGGCATGCTGCGCGATACGATGCGCGGTCTGCCCGGCCAGCGTGCGCGCCGTGTGCTGGACGAAGTTCTGCAGTTGCAGGCGGGTGTAGGTTTCCGCGACCAGGCCGATGGCCAGCGTGGATGCCAGGGAAATCATGGCAGCGCAGAGAAGCGTTCGGCGATAGAGACGATGCGTTACCATGAGCGTGCCGATGAGCGTGTCCCGGAGCGTCTATTCTACACGACGAAGGGTCTGCGAATCCTTGCATTATCGATCTCAGTAACAGGACAAGCCGCATGCGCGAAGTACTGCTGATTCGCATTACCGGGAAGGACCGGCCCGGCATTACCGCCGCACTTTCCGAAATTCTGGCCTCTCATGGTGCCGACATCCTTGATATCGGCCAGGCCGTGATCCATGACCGGCTGCTGCTCGGCCTGCTTGTGGAACTGGCTGAGGAAGACCGTTCTGCGCATCTGCTGAAAGAGTTGATGTTTCACACCCAGGAGGCCGGTCTGGATGTGCATTTCGAACCGGTGAGCCCCGGCAGTTATACGCAGTGGCAGGCCGGTTCAGGCAAGGACCGGCATATCATCACCTTGCTGACCCGCCGCGTTTCGGGTGCCCAGCTGGCCCGCATCAGCACCGTGATCAGCGCCCAGGGCCTGAATATTGCTGATATCAAGCGCCTGTCCGGCCGGGTGCCGCTGGATGATACCGACCGGCGCAGCAAGGCCTGCGTGGAACTGGTGGTGCGTGGCAGTCCGCTTGATCCGGACGCCATGCGTGCGGCCTTCATGCAGATTGCCAATGAACTGGATGTGGATATAGCGTTCCAGGAGGACAGCGTCTTTCGCCGCCATCGCCGGCTGGTGGTCTTTGATATGGATTCCACGCTCATAGAAACCGAGGTGATCGACGAACTGGCGCGCGAAGCCGGGGTTGGCGAGGAAGTGGGGCGTGTGACCGAGCAGGCGATGCGTGGCGAACTCGATTTCGCCGAAAGCCTGACGGCGCGGGTGGCGCTGCTCAAGGGGCTGGACGCCGCGGTGCTGGAAAAAATCGCCGAACGCCTGCCGCTGACCGAGGGTGTCGAGCGCCTGATCTCAACGCTGAAGTCGGTAGGCTACAAGACCGCGATCCTGTCCGGCGGGTTCCGCTGGTTTGGTGAACGACTGCAGGAGCGGTTGGGCATCGACTACGTGTATGCCAACGAGCTGGAGATAGTCGACGGCAAGGTCACCGGCCGGGTGGTCGGGGATATCATCGATGGTGCGCGCAAGGCCGAACTGCTGTGCGAGATTGCCGAACGCGAGGGCATTCGCCTCGACCAGGTAATCGCCGTGGGTGACGGCGCCAATGACCTGCCGATGCTGGCAATCGCCGGCCTCGGCATCGCCTTCCGTGCCAAGCCCATAGTGCGGGAAAGCGCCCGCCAGGCGATTTCCACGCTGGGGCTGGATGGGGTGCTGTATCTGCTTGGATTTACCGATCTCGACATCGAGGGCTGATGCTTGGCCGGGGCCGTACTGCCCCGGGTCGCCCGGATTATTCCCCGGCGAAGTTGAAGTCCATGGAAGGCATGGGTGCCTGGAAGTAATAACCCTGGATGAATTTGACGCCGGCGCTGAACAGGGTCGGAATCATGTTGGCGTTCTCGACCATCGGGACGATCACGGTTTTCTCGGCTTCCTGCAGGCGCTTGATCAGTTCACGCATCTCGTCCTTGCCTTCGCTTTTTTCCATGGCGCGCGTGAACATGCCATCGACCTTCACAAAATCGACGCCGAAGTGGTTGAAAAGGTCGAAGCTGGTGTCCGTCCCCTGGAAGTGTTTCAGGCAGATCCGGCAGCCCAGTTCGCGTAGCTGGTTGAGTGATTCCTTGGCCTTTTTCAGGTAATTGACGACTTCCAGTTCGCGATACTGGAATACCAGGGATTCAGGGGGCAGTTTCGCTGCCTTGACTGCCTTGCCGACCCAGGCGGTGAAGCTGGGGTCGGTGACCGAAGCGTGGGTCAGGTTGATAAACAACATGGTTTCATGACCCTTGGCGCGATGTCCGGCCAGTGTCTTGATGCAGTTCAGCGTTGCCCAGCGGTCGATCTGGGCGCCCAGGCCAGCCTCGGCAGCAATCTCGAGAAACTTGCCGGGTGGCAGTTCGTCATCGCTGTCTTCTTCGAGCATGCGCATGGTGGCTTCGTACAATTCTTCGGTCTCGCCCATCAGGGAAATGACCGGCTGGAACATCACCTTGAAGCGCTCACCCTCGACCGCGCGCTGGAGTTTCTCGACCTGGCTGACGCTGCCCCCTGAGCCACCATCCCGGGCCGGGTCATACAGGTGTACCCCGTTCCCTCCGGATTCGGAATCGCGCACTTTCTCTACCGCGCTGTGCGCCCGCGTGATCGCTTCATTGGCAGTAGGTGTCAGCTTGTCGATGATGGAGATACCGACCGTGGCCGTTGCCCGCGCGGTTTTTTCCTGCACATCAAACAGATGCTCGGCAATGGTTTTCTGAATGCTGGTGCCGAGTTCCACTGCCTGCTTGCTGTCTTGCACATCGACCAGGGCGGTAAACACGTCATCGGCAAAGCGGGACACCAACTGATCATTGCCACACAGCTTGGTGAGGATGTCGGCGACCTGCTTGAGAATACGATCGCCGCCGGCCATGCCGATCTCGGCTCGCGTCTTGTCGAAATGGTCGATGCCGATGTAGAGCAGTGCGCGATCGCCACTGCCGGCCTTGGCCTCGGCCACGGCAGTTTCGATCTGGGCAGTGAAATGGGGCCGGTTGTACAGGCCGGTCAGCTGATCGTGGCTGGTGGCTTCCTTGAGGCGTTCCTCGAATTCCGCGCTGTCGACCGAGGCGGTACGTATCAGCACCTGGGTACAGGATTCGCCATCGTAGCGGGCGGGAGACAGGAACATCCGTCCTTTAAACGTGGTGCTGTCGGCGGTGGTGCATTCGCATTCGAACTCTTCCTCGGCAGAGCCGCCGGAAGATACTTTCTTCAGGCGTTCCTTGAGTTCTGCCAGGCTGTCGGCGGTAATCATGTCGACCAGCGGGGTGCACTCGAGTTCTTCCGGGTCGTCGTAGCCAAACATTTCCATGTAGGTTTCGTTGGCATAGATGTGCATG
>JBFJWR010000154.1:0-6965 GCA_041623535.1 Pseudomonadales bacterium | reverse complement strand
GGAGATAGGCGCGCGACTCATGAAACTCTCCGCGCGAACAGATCCCGGAATACCGGATAGATATCGCCGACTTCAACCAACTGGCGCATCGCGAAACTTTCGCTGAACGCCTCATGCACTTTCTCGTATTCCTGCCACAGGGCCTGGTGCTCGCGCGGCGTGATCTCCACGTACGAGAAATATTGCAGGTACGGCATGATGTCCTGCATCAGCAACTTGGAACATAGCGGCGAGTCGTCATTCCAGTTGTCACCGTCGGAAGCCTGCGCCGCGTATATATTCCAGTCTTCCACCGCGTAGCGATCACGGATGATTTCGTGCATCAGTTTCAATGCACTCGAAACGATCGTGCCGCCGGTTTCCCGCGAATAGAAGAACTCCTCTTCTTCGACCTCACGCGCACTGGTGTGATGACGAATGAAAACCACTTCGATGCGATCGTAGTTACGCTTTAGAAACAGGTACAGCAGCAGAAAGAACCGCTTGGCAATTTCCTTCGTGTGCTGCGTCATGGACCCCGACACATCCATCAGGCAAAACATCACCGCGCTTGATGTCGGATTGGGCCGCTTGATATTGAAGTTGTACTTGAGGTCAAACTCGTCAATGAACGGCACCCGCTTGATGCGCCGTTTCAGGTGCTCGATCTCGTCCTGCAACGCATCCACCCGTACCTGGTCACGTCTGAACGGCTCCAACTTCAGCAGGGCTTCCAGTTCTTCCTGCAACTCCCGCAGGCGACGGCGATTGGCGCCCGACAGCGAGATGCGCCGCGCATGGGCGGCACGCAGCGAGCGGATGATATTGATACGTGCCGGAATGCCCTGATTGACGATACCACCGCGCACGTACTTGAAAGAATCCAGCCCGGCAAGCCGGCGTTTCACCAGGTATGGAAGCTCAAGGTCTTCAAACATGAAATCCAGGAATTCCTCCTGGGTGATCTGGAAAACGAAATCGTCCTCACCCTCACCGGAATCGCTGGCCTTGCCTCCAGCACCACCCGCACCGCCGCCGGGTCGCGGCAGGCTGTCGCCGGTCACAAAATCGCGGTTGCCGGGCAGCACGCCTTCCTGGCGACCGCCCCGGTCGTGATGAAAAGTCGGTTCGGATATGTCACGGGTGGGAATACTGACACTCTCGCCGCGTTCCAGGTCGGTAATCGAACGTTTACCAACCGCTTCGGAAACGGCTTTCTTGATGTGCCCGCGATAACGCTCCAGGAAGCGCTGCCGATTCACGGTGCTCTTGTTTTTCGCGTTGGGCCGGCGGTCGATGATGTAACTCATGAGCCTGTCCTCGACGGGGCATCCGGCACCAACCGCATGGACGCCAGGAGATACCGCGCAGATTGCTGCAACATCATTGCACCCTTCGGGTGGCTACCTACTGCGACTTCCGCACCCGCAGGTACCATTCGCAAAGCAGCCGCACCTGCTTCTCGGTGTAGCCACGTTCGGTCATGCGCGTGACAAAATCCTGGTGCTTCTTCTTGTCGTCCTTGGATGCCTTGGGATTGAACGAGATGACCGGCAGCAGGTCTTCGGTGTTGGAGAACATTTTTTTCTCGATCACCGTCCGCAGTTTTTCGTAACTGGTCCAGATTGGATTCTTGCCATTGTTGTTGGCCCGGGCGCGCAGCACGAAGTTGACGATCTCGTTGCGGAAGTCCTTCGGATTACTGATGCCAGCCGGCTTCTCGATTTTCTCCAGTTCCTCGTTCAGCGACGAACGATTGAGTATCTCGCCAGTCTCCGGGTCCCGGTACTCCTGGTCCTGAATCCAGAAATCCGCGTACGTCACGTAGCGATCAAAGATGTTCTGGCCATACTCGGAATACGACTCCAGGTAGGCAGTCTGGATTTCCTTGCCAATGAACTCTACGTACCGGGGCGCCAGGAACTCCTTGATGAAGCGCAGGTAACGTTCCTGGGTATCCGGCGTGTATTGTTCCTGCTCGATCTGCTGTTCCAGCACGTACAACAGGTGCACCGGGTTCGCCGCCACCTCGGTGCTGTCGAAGTTGAACACCTTGGAAAGTATCTTGAACGCGAAGCGCGTGGACAGGCCGTTCATGCCCTCGTCCACACCCGCGTTGTCGCGGTACTCCTGGATGGACTTTGCCTTGGGGTCGGTATCTTTCAGGTTCTCGCCATCGTAAACCCGCATTTTTGAAAACAGGTTGGAATTCTCCGGCTCTTTCAGGCGTGACAGCACCGAGAACTGCGCCAGCATGCGTTGCGTATCGGGCGCGCAGGGCGATGCGTGCAGGGAACTGCTCGCGAGCAGTTTCTCGTAGATGTGAATCTCCTCACTGACGCGCAGGCAGTACGGCACCTTGACGATGTAAACACGGTCGATGAATGCTTCGTTGTTCTTGTTGTTACGGAAGTTCTGCCACTCTGATTCGTTGGAGTGCGCCAGGATGATACCGTCGAACGGGATCGCCCCCATGCCCTCGGTGCCGTTGTAATTGCCTTCCTGCGTCGCAGTCAGCAACGGGTGCAGCACCTTGATCGGCGCCTTGAACATTTCCACGAATTCCATGATGCCCTGATTGGCCTTGCACAGGCCGCCAGAGAAGCTGTAGGCATCCGGATCGTGCTGCGCGAATTCTTCCAGTTTGCGGATATCCACCTTGCCGACCAGCGAGGAAATATCCTGGTTGTTCTCGTCACCCGGCTCGGTCTTCGCCACCGCGATCTGGTCGAGTATCGACGGGTAGCGTTTGACGACGCGGAACTGCGTGATATCGCCGTTGTATTCATGAAGTCGTTTTACCGCCCAGGGCGACATGATGGGTTTCACGTAGCGCCGGGCAATGCCGTATTCCTCTTCCAGGATCTGCGCGTCTTCCTCGAAACTGAACAGGGATAACGGTGATTCGTTCACCGGAGAACCCTTGATCGCATAGAAGGGCACATCCTGTATCAGTTCTTTCAGCTTTTCGGCCAGCGAGGATTTGCCGCCGCCAACCGGTCCCAGCAGGTACAGGATCTGCTTGCGTTCCTCCAGCCCCTGCGCCGCGTGGCGAAAGTAGGAAACGATGTTCTCGATGCATTCCTCCATGCCATAAAACTCGTCGAACGACGGGTACACCTTGATCACCTTGTTGCTGAAGATGCGCGACAGGCGGGCATCTTCGGCCGTGTTCACCAGCTTTGGCTCACCGATCGCCTTCAGCAGACGTTCTGCTGAAGTGGCATAGGCAGTCGCGTCGTTCTTACAGATCTCCAGGTATTCCTGCAGCGAGAGTTCTTCCTCCTGCGTCCTTTCGTAGCGGGCCTGAAAATGATTAAAGATGCTCATGGCGGATTACCCCCAAGCTTAGGTATCAAGAAATTAGACAAGGAATTCTGCATTTGGCTCACGCGGTCGATCCTTCTTTCGCGACTGCCCGGTAATTCGTGCTTCATAACTAGCATAGCCCCATCATCGGTGAACCGTAATCCCTCAGTTGGACGGGAAAACGGTTCTGAATTTGTTGCAATTCGCATGCCTGCAATTGTGCGCAGTGACGTGTCGGGTATGGAAAATATCGGGGCTGGCACTCGCGATTCAGGAGTGCCAATGGAATTTTCAGCGTGGTTTGCTGGTATACCGTTGCTGATCTTCCAGGCGCATCAGGGTCAGCGGCCCGCCCCAGACGCAGCCTGTATCCAGCGCGATGACATCTGCACGGTCGCTTCTGCCACCCAGTGCCGCCCAGTGGCCGCAGACGATGGGCTGCCCGACTGTCACGCGACCGGGCACCGCGAACCAGGGATACCAGCCGCGCGGAATTTCAGTTTCATCTTTCTTGTACTCAAGGTCGAGATGACCCTGCGCGTCACAAATGCGCATCCTGGTGAGGTAGTTGGTGATCACCCGCAAACGGGTCATGCCCGTTAGTTTATCGTCCCAGTTGGCCGGCTCATCACCATACATGGCAGTCAGGAAACGCTTGCGCCGTTTGCTGCGCAAGGCCTGCTCAACCTCGCCAGCCAGTTGCATGCTTTCTTGGACACTCCAGTGCGGGTGTAAGCCGCCATGCACCATGAAGTAATCGAGGCGCGGGTCATGATGCGCCAGTTTCCGGGTAGCGAGCCATTCCACCAGGTCTTCGCGGTCCGGGGCGCCCAGCAGCGTATCCAGGTATTCCTTCTTTTTCGGCTTACGTATCCCGTGATGTATGGCCAGCAGGTGCAGGTCGTGATTACCCAGGACCACCGTGGCGCGCTCTCCCAAATCACGGGCAAAACGCAACACCTGCAGGGAGTCGGGACCGCGACTCACCAGGTC
Source organism: Pseudomonadales bacterium (assembly GCA_041623535.1). Taxonomy (GTDB): domain Bacteria; phylum Pseudomonadota; class Gammaproteobacteria; order Pseudomonadales; family JBFGWM01; genus JBFJWR01. Next base: position 2,684 of record JBFJWR010000154.1, on the reverse strand, counting down.
ACCGACGAACCAGAGACGGTCTTTCTTACCGAAGGCGGCCAGTTCCAGTACTTCCTGCAACTGCGCATAACAGCCCTGCACATCGCCGACCGCATAGGTACTCATGCGGGTGTGTCCTGCTGCGCAGTAATCAGATTGGCAAGGCGTGCCCAGGCGACCACCGGGACCTCTTCAGGACGCATGACGGCGGTGAGTCCGGCGGACTCGATCAGTCCTTCGTCTGCCAGGTCGCGCAGGCAGTTGCGCAGCGTCTTGCGCCGCTTGGTAAACGACACCCGCACGATGCGTTCGAGGCAGGCCGGATCCGTGACAACCACTTCAGGCGCCCGCGGCACCAGTCGCACGATACGGGAATCGACCTTGGGACGCGGACGAAATGCTTCGGGCGGCACCCGGAACAGGGATTCGACCTCGCAGTGATACTGCATCATGACGCTCAACCGGCCGTAAGTTCCATTGCCCGGCCCGGCGGCCATGCGGTCCACAACTTCCTTCTGCAAAAGGAAGTGCAGGTCACGGATTACTGCCCGACAGGACAGCAGGTGAAACAACAGTGGCGTCGAGATGTTGTAGGGCAGGTTACCCACCACGCGCAGCCCGCCGGCTACCGGGAACTCGCTCGCATAATCCACGCGCAGGGCATCGGCCTCAAGAACATGCAGGCGCGGCTCATTCCAGGCACGCAGTTCCGCCGCCAGGTCGCGATCGATCTCGATCACGTGCAACGCCTGCAAGCGCTCCAGCAACGGCCGGGTCAGTGCGCCCTGCCCGGGCCCGATCTCAACCACGGCATCGCCGGACTGTGGATTGATGGCGCGCAGAATCCGGTCGACAATCTGTTCATCGATCAGGAAGTTCTGACCAAAGCGCTTGCGGGCCTGGTGCTTCAAGAAGGCATTCCTGGTCCCGCGCCCTGCCTGGCACGCTGCCGGTTGCCAGCCATGTGCGCCGCCTGCGCGAGCGCCGCCTGCAGACTGCCAGGATCAGCCCGCCCGGTGCCGACCAGGTCCAGCGCGGTGCCGTGGTCCACCGACGTGCGCACGAACGGCAGGCCGAGCGTCACGTTCACCGCTTGTCCGAATCCCACGTGCTTCAGCACCGGCAGCCCCTGATCGTGGTACATCGCAACCACGGCGTCGGCTTCCTGCAGATGGGAAGGTGTGAACAGCGTGTCCGCCGGCAACGGACCGGTTACGAGCAAGCCCTCACCGCATAACCATTCGATTGCCGGAATGATCTGGTCGATCTCCTCGCGACCCAGGTGCCCACCCTCGCCGGCATGCGGATTCAGGCCCGCAACCAGGATGCGCGGCCGGGCTATTGCCCAGTCGTCCTGCAACGCCCGCTGCACCTTGCGCACGGTATCGATCACAAGTTGCCGGGTGATCAGTGCCGCCACGCTTTGCAGGGGCACATGGGTGGTCACGAGCGCGACCCGTAACGAACCGGCGACGAGCATCATGACCACGTGCTCCACACCACTGAGAGAGCACAGGTACTCGGTGTGCCCGGTAAAGGGGATACCGGCATCATTGAGCACGGATTTCTGTACCGGACCGGTCACCATGGCATCGAACTCACCCCGCAGGCAGCCGTTTGCAGCGCACTCCAGGGTCTGTAGTACATAAGCGGCATTCCCCGGATTCAGCCGGCCCGGCGCCACCGTCTCCGCGACGCGGATGTCGGTGCAGACCAGTTCTCCGGCCCGCATGGGAGCGGCCTTTCCTGGCTGATAAGGGACGATTTTGAGTGGCAGGCGCAGTTGCTCGGCACGCGCGAGCAGCACATCCGCATCCGCCATGCAGACGATTGCAGCGGCCGGCGGCGACTGGGCCAGTTGTACGGCCAGATCGACACCAATTCCGGCCGGTTCACCCGGCGTCAGGACCAGGCGTGGAAGCTGCACCTTCAGCTCAGATTTTGATATCGACGAAAGCTTCTTCGCGAATCTCCGCGAGCCAGGAAGTCAGGGCTTCCTCGAACTTGCGACTGCGCAGAATATTGGTCGCCTGGCGGGTTCTGAACTCATCGCTCTTGTCGGTATCACGACGCTCGATCACCTGCAGAACATGCCAGCCAAAAGGTGATTTGAACGGCTGGCTCAGTTCACCCGTGACGATATTCTCCATCACGCGTTCAAACTCGGCGACGGTCGCACCGGCACCGACCCAGCCCAGATCACCGCCATTGCGGGCGCTGTTGGTGTCATCGGAAAAAGCACGCGCCAGTTCGGCAAAGTCGGCACCACCACGGATTTTCTTCCGCAGGTCGTGGATCAGTTCCCGCGCTTCCTGCTCACTGCGGATTTCGCTGGGCCGGATCAGGATATGGCGCACGTTCGTTTCTTTGACGAAGTTGATTTCCCCGCCGCGCACGCCCATCAGCTTGATGATGTGAAAACCGCTGGCACTTTTCACCGGCTCAGCGACCTGGCCAGCCTGCAGGCTGGGAACCGCGTCAGCAAAGATGGTCGGCAACTGGTCGGTCTTGCGCCAACCGAGGTCACCGCCCTTCAGTTCCGGTCCGCCCCCCGCCTTGATGGCATCCATCACGTCGGCAAAGCTAGCGCCCGCGCCGAGTTCGTCAAAAATCTTGTTCGCCGTGCGCTGCGCGGCCGTCACCTCGCCCGGCGTCGGGTTCTCGCTCAGCGGCACCAGCAGGTGGGCGATGCGGTACTCGGCCGC
>JBFJWR010000153.1:0-6967 GCA_041623535.1 Pseudomonadales bacterium | reverse complement strand
TCCGGCGCCGGGAAGCGGCGCAATTAATATACCGGTTGGTTCCGGTTGCTGGTCGTAACGGGAGAGAACATGACGGATCCTGCTGCAGCTACTGAACAATCCACGCGCTCGCTGGGTATTACCGATGTCGTCCTGCGCGACGGCCACCAGTCGTTGCTGGCCACCCGCCTGCGCATCGAGGACATGCTGCCGATTGCGCCGAAACTCGATGCCGTGGGTTTCTGGTCGCTGGAATCCTGGGGCGGTGCAACGTTCGATGCGTGCATCCGCTTTCTCGGCGAAGATCCCTGGGAACGCATTCGCAAGCTGAAAGCCGCCATGCCCAATACGCCGCAGCAGATGTTGCTGCGCGGGCAGAACCTGCTGGGCTACCGGCATTACGCCGACGATCTGGTCGACAAGTTTGTCGAGCGGGCCGCGGTCAATGGCATCGATGTGTTTCGCGTGTTTGATGCCATGAATGATCCGCGCAACCTGCAGCGCGCCATTCAGGCGGTACTGCGCCAGGATCGTCATGCCCAGGGAACGATTTCCTACACGGTCAGCCCGGTGCACAAACTGTCGCTCTGGGTGGACCTGGCGCGGAAAATTCAGGATATGGGCGCCCACTCGCTGTGTATCAAGGACATGGCCGGCTTGCTGAGACCCTATGTCGGTTTCGAACTGGTCAGCCGGCTCAAGGAAGCGCTGGAGATCCCGGTTCACTTGCATTGTCATGCCACCACCGGGCTGTCCACAGCCACCATCGTGAAATGCGTGGAAGCCGGGATCGACAATGTCGATACCTCGATCTCCTCGATGAGCATGACCTATGGGCATTCCTCCACCGAGGCCGTGGTGGCGATTTTCGCCGGACTGGATCGGGATACCGGGCTGGATCTGCCACTGCTGGAAGAGATTGCCGCATATTTCCGCGAGGTGCGCCTCAAGTACGCACGCTTCGAGGGCAGCCTGCGGGGGACTGATTCGCGCATACTGATCGCCCAGGTGCCGGGCGGCATGCTGACCAATATGGAAAACCAGCTGCGCGAACAGGGCGCATTGGCACGCATGGACGAAGTGCTGCAGGAGATTCCGGCGGTGCGTGAAGACCTTGGTTATATTCCGCTGGTCACGCCCACCTCCCAGATTGTCGGCACCCAGGCCGTGCTCAATGTGCTGGCCGGAGAGCGTTACAAGTCGATTTCCCGGGAGACTGCCGGGGTGCTGAAAGGTGAGTACGGCGCCACCCCTGCGCCGGTCAATGCGGCGCTGCAGAAACGTGTGCTCGAAGGTGCCCAGCCAATGACCTGCCGGCCGGCTGACCTGCTGGAGCCGGAAGTCGACCGGCTGACAGAAGAACTGCAGACCCTGGCTGCCGAGAAGGGCCTGCAGCTTGCCAGTCAGCCGATTGACGATGTGCTTACATATGCCCTGTTCGGGCCGACCGGTCTGAAGTTCCTGCAGAACCGCGGCAACCCGGCGGCGTTTGAACCGGCGCCGGGTAGCGAGCCGGAACCGGTGGCGGCGACCAGCCCGGCGGCAGATGAAACAAGCCAGGCCGGGGTCTATACCGTGCGGGTCAACGGCCAGGCATACACCGTGGAAGTCGCCGAGGGCGGCGATCTGTCGGCGCTTGCCGCGGCACCGCCGGGTCCGGCACCTCAGGTTGCGGCGAGTGCCGGCCTGCCGGTACCCGCACCCCTGGCCGGAACGATCGTACGCCTGCTGGTACAGCCCGGTTCCGCAGTCGGCGAGGGCGACCCGCTGCTGATCCTGGAAGCCATGAAGATGGAAACCGAAGTGCGGGCGCCACAGGCCGGCACCGTGGGGGCCATCGCGGTGCAGGCCGGCGACCCGGTGGCGGTCGGCGATTTGCTGCTCAGCCTGTCTTGAACTGCACATGCGCCGCTGATGGATAACCTGCTCAGGCTCTGGCAAAGCACCGGGCTGCATTTCATGACCTGGCCGTCGGCGATCATGATTGCGGTTGGCATCCTGCTGCTCTACCTGGCCATCCGGCGCGGCTTCGAACCCCTGCTGTTGGTGCCGATCGGCTTTGGCGGCATCCTCAGCAATATTCCGGGGGCCGGGCTGGCCGTGGCCGAGGGTGCCTGCTCGGCGTACCTGGATGGCGGTTGTGCACGCGTTGCCGATGCCGATGGCATTCTCTACCTGTTCTACTCGGTGGGTATCGAGAGCGGTGTCTTCCCGCTGCTGATTTTCATGGGTGTCGGAGCCATGACCGACTTCGGGCCCTTGCTGGCCAACCCCAAGACCCTGTTCCTGGGCGCTGCAGCCCAGTTCGGTATATTCGCTTCGCTGCTTGGTGCCCTGACCCTGAACCTTTTCGGGATCGAGGGGTTCGAGTTCACGCTGCGGGAAGCTGCAGCGGTCGCCATCATAGGCGGTGCGGATGGTCCGACCGCCATCTACGTGACCAGTCGCCTGGCGCCCGATTTGCTGGGTGCCATCGCGGTGGCGGCGTATTCCTACATGGCCCTGGTGCCACTGATCCAGCCTCCCATCATGCGGGCGCTGACGACGCCGGCCGAGCGCTGCATCGTCATGACCCAGTTGCGGCAGGTTCGCCAGACCGAGAAGATTGTGTTTCCCCTCTTGCTGCTGATCCTGGTGGCGCTCCTGCTGCCCGATGCTGCGCCGCTGCTGGGCATGTTCTGCTTCGGAAATCTCATGCGGGAGTGCGGGGTGGTGCAGCGCCTCAGCGATACCACGCAGAACGCCCTGATCAATATCGTCACCATAGCGCTGGGCCTGGCCGTGGGTTCCAAGCTGGGTGCAGACAAGTTCCTGCAGGCCAAGACGCTTGGCATCCTGGCGATCGGTATGGGCGCCTTCATGATCGGAACGGCGTCCGGTGTGCTGATGGCCCGGCTGATGAACTGGTTGTCGCGGGATCCGATCAATCCGCTGATCGGCGCGGCCGGTGTGTCCGCGGTGCCGATGGCGGCACGCGTGGCCAACAAGGTGGGCCTGGAAAGCAATCCGCACAATTTCCTGCTGATGCACGCGATGGGGCCCAATGTCGCAGGCGTGATCGGGTCGGCAGTTGCGGCCGGTATATTGCTCAATTTCAGCGGCTGATTGCCGCCGCCTGCCCGGCTGACGGAAGGGCGACGCCCGGCTGGTGTTATCATTGCCTGATTGAAGGCGTTACAGGCATGGAGATCCCGTCGTGAAAAAAATAGTCGATATCCTGGTGCTGGATGCGGATGCTGCTCGTGGGGCGGAACGATGCGCGGGCCTGGCTGGCGTCGGGCTGGAATCGGTCGAAGTACAGGCACGGAACGTGACCTCCTCCGGCGAGCTGGCGCAGGCCATGATCGGCAGCACCGTCAGCGCTGTCGTACTCCACCTGGCAGGCGAGGGGGAAGCGGGCATCGACCAGGAAGTGCTGACCCGGTTTGCCCGGCAGGCCGCCAAGGTCGCGATCCTGGTGATTTCTCCGCCGGTGGACATCGATCGTGAACTGGAGTGGGTCCACCGCGGCGTGCAGGATGTTCTTCCGGAATCAATTTCCGCCACTGACCTGTTGCGCAACCTGCTGCTCGCGATGGAGCGCAAGCGTCTGCTCAGCGATGCCCATGAAGCGCTCCGCCTGGAACAGGAAAACGTCGTCAAGATGCAGGGCTTTGTGGATGAACTGGTCGGGTTCGCGACCCGCAGTGCGACCGGATCCCGGTAGCCGGTTCAGCCATTTTCAGTTGTGATGTCTGCTGTAAGAATATGAGCCGTCGCGATGGGCGATGATCTGGATACCGGCTCGTTCACCCGCCTGATACGACTGGGGTCGCTGGCCGGTCGCGTCGGCTTTTCCGTGGCCGGTACTGCGATCGGGAACACTTTTGGTGCCGTGGATCTGCGTGATGCACGCCGCACGCGCAGCCAGGTGCGCAACGCACTGCGGGTGGCGGAAACACTGGGGCGTATGAAAGGTGTGCCGATGAAAATCGGCCAGATGCTCAGCCTGCATGAAAACCTGCTGCCCCCGGAAGTCGCCCGAGTGTTGAGCAGCCTGCAGCAGAATGCCCCCGCTGTGTCATTCGCCCGCATGGAAGCAATCATCCGTGCCGAAACCGGGGAAGCATTCCGCCAGGTGGCAGAAGTCGACCCGAATCCGTGGGCGGCGGCGTCTATCGGCCAGTTGCACCGGGCCCGACTGACGGATGGTCGGGAAGTCGTATTCAAGGTCCAGTATCCGGGTATCGACAAGGTCATCGCCGCCGACATGAAGAACCTGCGCGGTACGCTCAGGTTCGTATTCTCGCTGCTTACCGAGATGGATACCGGGCCGCTGTGGGAGGAATTGAACGACCGCCTGCTGGAAGAACTGGATTACGCGCGCGAAGCCGACAACCTCGAGCGTGCCGCATCCCTGCTGAAAGACGAGCCTGATATCCATGTGCCGGCAGTGATTCGGGAGCTCAGCAGCCAGCATGTGCTGTGTATGCACTATGAAGACTGCATGCGTCCGGATGAGGCCTGTGCAGCGGATGCCGGCCAGGAATTGCGCAATCGTTGGGCGGCGTCGCTGTTTCGATTCGTGATGCTCGGGCTGCTGCACTGGCGATTCCTGCATGCGGATCCCAACCTGGCCAATTTCGGTTTCCGTGGCGATGGCGGCCTCGTGGTCTTCGATTTTGGCTGCATGAAAGAGATTCCCGACCACCTGGCCTCCGGATACGTGCGCCTGGCCAGTGCCGTGCTCGAGAATGACCTTGCCACGGCCCAGCGAACCCTGCACGAAATGGGTGTTCACCAACTGAGCGGGGAGCCCATGCCTTTATCCATGCTGGAGGATTTCGCCGCAGTGATCCGGCGTCCATTTGCCGGTGAGCGCTATACATTTGGCTCAGAGCCGGACCTGTACCGACGTTTTCAGAAGGCAATTCTGAATAATTTTGAGTACTCCCGGGTCATGACGTTTCCGCGGGACGTGGTTTTCGTCGACCGTACACTGGGGGGCCATTTCGGCAATCTGTTCCGATTGCAGGCAGAGGGGCCCTGGCGAGGCGGGTTGCTGGACGAGCTGGCGCTGGCAGGTCGGCGCTGAGGGCCCGAAACCGACCTTTTTCTGGCGCGAAATGCATCACTCTGTATACGGAGCAACGTCTATACTTTGCAGGTGAGCGCTGATAGCGGTATTCCCCGTGGAGATTCGTTCAGGTCCCGTCCAGTAGTCGAGAGATATGCATGCTTGCCAACCTGAGTCTTCAGCGCAAACTCCTGCTGCTACTGGTTGTGCCGCTGACCACTGCTTTCATTTTTGCGATTCTCACCCTGTTCCAGCAATGGAACCGCTACGCCGAGGCCTCTGCCGTCGATACCCTGGTCGGGGCGGCTATCGAACTGGATGCCCTGCGCGCCGAGCTGGCCCTGGAACACGGATTGAGTGTTGCAATGCTGAATGGCGGAGGCGGACCGTTCCTGATCCTGCTGGAGGAGCAACAGAAACAGGTTGATCTGCGATACGAGAAGATAGCCATGCTGGTTGACGGTGCAAACCTGCATGAGGCGTTTCCGGCATTCCAGGAGCAGGTTCGGAACCTGGCCAGCGGTTATCAGCAACTTTTGCAAATGCGCCGCGCCGAGGCCACTGAGCAGACCCTGGAGGCAGTCAGCCAGTTTTTCAATACCGAACTGCGTGAATTGAATGACCTGCTCGAAGGTGTAGGCCGGCGTTTGCGCGATCCGCAAAACGCTCCCAAGCTGCGCAGCCTGCGGTTCCTGATGGATGCTGAGGCTGCTGCCAGCCGCATGCGCACAGCCGGCGTACGGGTACTTCTTTCGCGCGAGATCTCGCAGGAGGATTCACTGGCGTACTCCGTCGATTCCAGTGCCCTGGCGCAATCCCTGAAACGTTTTTATGCGCAGGATGATGTCGAGCTTGGATTGCAGAGCGGACTCCGGGCGGATCTGGCGGAGGCAGATCAGACAGTCATCCTCGGGCTGGAACAGAATATCCTCTACAACGCCCGGAAACAGAGGCTCCTGAACGAACTGGGACGGCTGATCGGCTACGGCGGACTGATCCATGACTACAAGAATTACGTGCTACGCGGTGATGTGAAATACCGGGAGAATTTTCATGCCAAGCACGAGGCGATTATTGGGATCGTGACGCAGTTGCAGGAGCTGGCCGGTGTGCCACGTCGTGATCAGGGGCTGATCGGCACCGTGCTTCATGTGTTTGAACAGTACGGCGGCAATTTCGAACTGGTCGATACCCTGCGCAGCCTCGATACCGAGATCAGTCTCATTGATCAGCAGGTGGCGATCGATGACACCGTCGCCGTGGAGGCGATGGCGGAACTCGCGACGTTCGCTTCCGATATCGCAGCGATGGACTGGTGGGAACAGTCCACCAGGCGGGTCACGGCATTACGTGGCATGGCTGAACGCGTGCACCGGGATTTGCAGCGTCATGCGCGGACTGCCGCCGAAGCGAGCCTGGACGTGGTCTGGTTGAACCTGCTGGTTCTCCTGGCCCTGGTTGGCTTCTCTGCCGTGCTGAGCGCCAGCATCTACCGGCGCACGGTGGGCGGCATCAACAGTGCCGTTACGGCATTGCAGAAAATTGCAAACACCGGCGACCTGCAGGTGCCCCTGCCTCCTTCGGGGGAGGATGAAGTCGGGCGCCTGGCGGCGGCGGTGCGGCAGATCATCGGCACACTGAACGCGGTGGTGCGCCAGGCCGAGATCATCGGCGACGGGGATTTTTCGCAGGAGATTCGTGAACGCACCGAGCGGGACAGCCTGGCAATCGCCTTCAATCGCATGGTGGCGAACACCCGTGACGTGGTCGAGAAGGCCGGGCGCATTGCACGTGGTGAGTACGACATCGATATCAATCTTCGCAGTGAGCACGACCAACTTGGTCAGGCACTGACAGCAATGGCCCGGGAGTTGCGTGATTTCGAGGCTGGCAATCAGCGGGAGAACTGGGTCAAGGAAGGTCGTGCGCAAC
>JBFJWR010000152.1:0-6970 GCA_041623535.1 Pseudomonadales bacterium | reverse complement strand
AGGCCGATGCTGATGCCGAAAGTCAGTACCAGGACATTCGTCATCCGTGAAAGTGCCCAGGTGAACGGGATGAAATTGGCATTGTCGCTCACGTGCAGTATCAGGCGGTCGGCGGCCAGCGTGTGGAACGCGTCGGTAACTGCGGCACAGAGCAGGGCGACCCCCATCACCAGCACGGCGCGGTCGGCGCGCAGGCGGTAATCGAGCAGGCAAAATGTGGCGTAGATGATGCCGATGATGACACCACTCCATTCCAGCAGGGTATGCAGGAAGCTGCCGCGCAGCAGTTGGTGCAACTGGGTGGTGTCTGCGGCCGGTACATACAGCACATCAGCCCCGGTTCCGGTTACGCCGAGGTTCACTCCGAACAGAATCAGCAGGCCGGGCGCCGCGGATAGGGCAACGATCGCGTAAACGAGCGCTTCCGAAAGCCGGCGTGTCTCGGGCGTCTGACGGTGGGGTGCTTGCGGACTGAATTTTTCCATGTCTGCGGAGTGTAGAGCTTTCGCCATGGAGCCGCGACTGCCAGAATGTCCGAGGTCGGGTTGCAGCAGAATCAATCCGCTATCCATAATAACGCTCTCGGACGACACCAAGGACAAACCGCATGAACGGACCTGAACCCGCCCAGTTTCGCAAAGACTGGAACGAACGAGAGGCACTTGCTGAAGCAATGATCCCGCTGGTTGGCAGCCTGTACCGCGAAAACAATGTGCTGATCACGATTTTCAGTCGCTCGGTGGTCAACCGCTCGGTTATCCAGATTCTGAAAATTCATCGCTTCGTGCGCCAGCTGGAGCAGGATGGCCTCTCGATCACCGAGACCTTCCCGATCCTGAAAGCCCTGTATGAACTCAAGCCCGGTCCGGCGCGGGTGGATATCGGCAAACTGGCGTACAAGTACAAAAAGCAGGGTGGCACCGATGTCAACGCATTCATGCGCGCGGAAATGGCCGAGATCGCCGGCAAGGCGGGGGCCAAGAGCAAGCCGAATCGGGACGTGGTGCTGTACGGTTTCGGCCGCATCGGGCGCCTGGTGGCGCGCATCCTGATCGAGAAGGCCGGGCGGGGGGATGGCATGCGCCTGCGTGCGATAGCCGTACGCAAGGGCAAGGGCGCAGACCTGGTAAAACGTGCCAGCCTGCTCCGTCGCGACTCGGTGCATGGCCCGTTCCACGGCACCATCACCATCGACGAGAACTACAACACCCTGGTGGCCAACGGCAGCCTGATCCAGGTGCTGTACCCGGAAGCACCGGAAAAGATCGACTACACCGAATACGATATCGCGAATGCCTTGCTGGTGGATAACACCGGTGTCTGGCGGGATCGCGAGGGTCTGTCGCGACACCTGGAGGCGAAGGGGGTGTCCAAGGTCCTGCTCACGGCACCCGGCAAGGGTGATATCAAGAACATCGTGCATGGCATCAACCACGACATGATTGCCCCGGACGACACCATTCTTTCGGCAGCCTCCTGTACCACCAATGCCATCACCCCCATTCTCAAGGCGATGAATGACCAGTTCGGTATCGAGCACGGCCACGTGGAGACCATCCACTCCTATACAAATGATCAGAATCTGATCGACAACTACCACAAGGGCGACCGTCGTGGCAGGGGTGCCCCCCTGAACATGGTGATTACCGAAACCGGGGCGGCGACTGCGGTGGCCAAGGCCCTGCCGGAACTGGAAGGCCGTTTGACCGGGAATTCGGTGCGCGTGCCCACTCCCAATGTCTCACTGGCGATTCTGGCGCTGAACCTGGGCAGGGAAACCACCCGGGACGAGGTCAACGAGTACCTGCGCCACGTTTCACTGCATTCGCCCCTGCAGAAACAGATCGATTACGTGAATTCGCCTGAGGTGGTTTCCAGTGATTTTGTCGGTTCGCGGGCGGCCGGTATCGTCGATGCGGTGGCTACCAGCGTGCAGGGACGGCATGTCAACCTGTATGTCTGGTACGACAATGAATTCGGCTACAGCTGTCAGCTGGTGCGGATTCTGGAGCAACTGGCAGAGATCAACCTGCCCACATTACCCCGCGAGGTGTGACTTTGAGTATAAAAGTCTCCACGTTAGCCCTCCGGCTGGCGATTTTGCGTCTACAATTGCCCAGTGACCGGGGCAGGGCGATTCATGCACCCACTGTTTGTGCATTATTTGGACAGGCTAAGACTCGATGATCAAGATTAAGCGCGGACTGGACATACCTATCACCGGTGCTCCGGAACAGACCATCCAGCAGGCTCGTGGCGTGCAACGGGTGGCGGTGATCGGTTTCGATTACGTCGGTATGAAGCCGACCATGGCGGTACAGGAAGGAGACACGGTCAAACTGGGCCAGGAACTCTTTGCTGACAAGAAAACACCTGGCGTGCGTTTTACTTCGCCGGGCAGTGGCACCGTGAAGAAAATCAACCGGGGCGAAAAGCGCGCCCTGCAGTCAGTCGAAGTGGAACTGGCAGCCACGGATGACGACGCTGTGACGTTCCCGACCGGGACGGCCGAGCAGTTGTCCCGCGAGCAGATTCAGAACACGCTGGTTGAATCCGGACAGTGGGTGGCCTTCCGCACCCGTCCCTTCAGCAAGGTACCCGCACCCGGCAGTGCGCCGAAGGCGATTTTCGTTCCGGCCATGGATTCCAATCCACTGGCGGCCGACCCGGCCCTCATCCTGCGCGAAGCCGGTGATTCCTTCGTTCGCGGACTGGATTTTCTCGCCAAATTGACCGACGGCAAGGTGTACGTCTGCAAGCGTCCGGGGTCCGAGATTCCGTCGAGCAGCAATGCCCGGGTGCAGGTCGAGGAATTCGACGGCCCGCATCCGTCCGGCATCGTTGGCACGCACATTCACTTTCTCGAACCCGCCAGCATGAATCACATCGTCTGGACGATCGATCCCCAGGAAGTGATTGCCATCGCGAAACTGTTCGAAACCGGTCGCCTGTATACCGAACGGGTGGTCGCGCTGAGTGGCCCGCAGGTCGACAAGCCGCGCCTGTTGCGCACCAGACTCGGTGCCTGTACCGATGAACTGGTCGCTGGCGAAGCGAAACTGGGCGACAACCGGGTCATTGCCGGCTCAATTCTCAATGGTCGCAAGGCCCATGGGCCGTACGCTTTTCTGGGTCGTTATCACAACCAGATCAGCGTGCTCCGCGAGGGTCGTGAACGGGGCATCTTCGAGTACCTGTGGCTGGGTCGTGAGAAACACTCGGTGATGAACATCTACGTATCCAAGTTTGCACCCGACCGCAAAATGGATATGCATACCAGCCAGAACGGCAGCCCCCGGGCCATGGTTCCGATCGGTGCCTACGAGGGCATCATGCCGCTGGATATTCTGCCAACGCAGTTGCTGCGTGCCATCATCGTCGGTGACACGCAGACCGCCCAGGAACTGGGTGCGCTGGAACTCGACGAAGAAGATCTTGCACTGTGCACGTACGTGTGTCCGGGCAAGTATGAATATGGTCCGATCTTGCGCGACAACCTGACGCGCATCGAACACGAGGGATAAGGCATGCCGCTGGCCAAAATGCGCAAGTATCTCGACGGCATCGAGCACGAGTTTCACAAGGGCGGAAAGTACGAGAAGTGGTACAGCCTCTACGAGGCCGTAGACACTTTCATCTGGTCGCCCAGCATCGTCACCCGTGGCGCCGCGCACGTGCGCGACGGGATCGATCTGAAACGCATCATGATCACGGTCTGGGCGTGCACATTCCCGTGCATGTTCGCCGGTATGTACTACGCCGGGCTGCAGGCCAACTTGGCGATGGCGGAAGTCGGCGTTGTCGCTATCGAGGGTTGGCGCGGCTGGTTCATTGAACTGATGGGCGGGTACGACCCACGTAGTGCCTGGGACTGTTTCTGGCACGGTGCTGCGTATTTCCTGCCGATCTACCTGGTGACCTTCATCGTCGGTGGTTTCTGGGAAGTACTGTTCGCTTCGGTGCGTGGCCACGAGGTCAATGAAGGGTTCTTTGTCACGTCGGTGCTGTTCGCCCTGACGCTGCCGGCCACCGTGCCGCTCTGGCAGGTCGCACTGGGTATCAGTTTCGGTGTGGTGATCGGTAAGGAAGTGTTCGGGGGTACTGGCAAGAACTTCCTCAATCCGGCCCTGACCGGTCGGGCATTTCTCTACTTTGCCTATCCGGCCCAGATGTCCGGCAACGCGGTATGGGTGCCGGTCGACGGCTACAGTGGCGCAACGGCGCTGGGTCTGGCGGCAGAAGGCGGCCTGGGTGCCCTGCAAAGTGCCCATATCACCTGGTCGGATGCATTTTTCGGCAACATCCAGGGTTCCATGGGCGAGGTCAGTACGTTCATGATCCTGCTGGGAGGGGCTTACCTGCTCTATACCCGGATCGCTTCGTGGCGAATCGTAGCGGGGGTATTTCTGGGCATGGTTGCCACGTCGCTGCTGTTTAACGCGATCGGTTCCGAGACCAACCGAATGTTCGAGATTCCACCACACTGGCACCTGGTGATAGGCGGGTTCGCGTTCGGCATGATCTTCATGGCGACCGACCCGGTATCCGCCTCGATGACCGATACCGGGAAATGGTACTTTGGCGCCCTGATTGGCTTTATGACCGTGCTGATCCGGGTGGTGAACCCGGCGTTTCCGGAAGGCATCATGCTGGCCATCCTGTTCGCCAACCTGTTTGCGCCGCTGATCGATCATTTCGTGGTGCAGGCCAATGTGAAGCGGAGGCTCGCGCGCCATGTCCAGTAATAACGATTCGATCCAGAAAACAGTCATCGTCGCGCTGCTGCTTTGCCTGGTGTGCTCGATCATTGTGTCTGGCGCGGCGGTGGGCCTGAAAGACCTGCAACGGGCCAACAAGCAACTCGACCTGCAGAAAAATATCCTGCTGGCAGCCGGCCTGATCACACCGGACCGCACGGACAAGGCAACGATTCTGAGTGAGTATGAAAAGATCGAGCCCCGGGTTATAGACCTTGAAACCGGCAATTACACCGATACCGATCCCGTCACCTACGACCAGCGCAAGGCGTCCAAGGATCCGGCCCGTTCCCGGGTTCTCACGGGTGCTGAGGATATCGCCTCCATCAAGCGACTCGAGAACGAGTCCAAGGTCTTCCTGGTGCGCGAGGACGGCAAACTGGCAAAAGTGATCCTGCCGGTACGCGGCTATGGTCTCTGGTCCACCCTGTATGGATTCGTGGCGCTGAAGCCCGACGCGAATACGGTGGTTGGCCTGGGTTTCTACGAGCATGCGGAAACCCCGGGACTGGGGGGCGAGGTCGACAACCCGAACTGGAAAAGCCAGTGGCCGGGCAAGAAAGTACTGGACGATCGCGGAGAGCTTGCGCTGGAGGTCGTCAAGGGCAGCGTGGATGCGGGAATGCCCGGTGCCGAGAACAAAGTGGACGGACTGTCCGGCGCGACGCTGACGAGCAAGGGCGTCTCCAACCTGGTGCAGTTCTGGCTGGGGGATCAGGGTTTTGGTCCGTATCTTGAGAAGCTTCGCAAAGAGGGGGCTTGAGCATGTCTGAAACCAAAGAAGTCATCATCTCACCGATCTTTGACAACAATCCGATTGCGCTGCAGATCCTGGGGATCTGCTCGGCACTCGCAGTTACCACCAGCCTGCAGGTGACCCTGGTCATGTGTGTCGCGCTGACCCTGGTGACCGCGTTTTCGAGCATGTCGATCTCGATGATCCGGCATCACATCCCATCCAGCATCCGCATCATTGTGCAAATGGTGATCATTGCTTCGCTGGTGATCGTGGTTGACCAGGTGCTGAAGGCCTTTGCCTATGACATCAGCAAGCAACTGTCGGTCTTCGTCGGGCTCATCATCACCAACTGTATCGTCATGGGTCGGGCCGAGGCCTACGCCATGAAGAATCCGCCGGGCATGAGTTTCCTCGACGGTATCGGGAATGGCCTGGGATACAGCGTGATCCTGATCGCCGTGGCCGTGCCTCGCGAACTGCTCGGTGCGGGCAAGTTGTTGGGTTTTGAGATTCTGCCGGTCATCAACAACGGTGGCTGGTACAACCCGAACGGCCTGCTCCTGTTACCACCGTCCGCGTTTTTCATCATTGGCCTGCTGATCTGGGGCCTGCGCACGTGGAAACCCGAGCAGCTTGAAAAAGCCGACTTCACGATGGCGCCGCAGTCGACCTTCCGGGAGGCACTCTGATCATGGAGCACTACATCAGCCTGTTTGTGCGCGCGGTGTTCGTTGAGAACATGGCGCTGGCCTTCTTCCTCGGCATGTGTACGTTCATCGCCGTATCCAAGAAGATCGAGACTGCAATCGGCCTGGGCGTCGCGGTGAT
Source organism: Pseudomonadales bacterium (assembly GCA_041623535.1). Taxonomy (GTDB): domain Bacteria; phylum Pseudomonadota; class Gammaproteobacteria; order Pseudomonadales; family JBFGWM01; genus JBFJWR01. Next base: position 646 of record JBFJWR010000152.1, on the reverse strand, counting down.
CGTCGTGCAGACCGTCACCGTGCCGGTCAACAACCTGCTCTACAACAACCTGCTGCGCGAAGGCGCGTTGAGCTGGATGGGTTCTGACTACGCGAACGTGGACCTGAGCTTCCTGGGCCTGCTCAGCTACATCGGTGTGATTGCGGCTCTTGTTCAGATTATGGAGATGTTTCTCGACAAGTTTGTGCCAGCGCTCTACAACGCGCTTGGTGTGTTCCTGCCACTGATCACGGTGAACTGCGCCATCCTCGGTGGTTCGCTGTTCATGGTGGAACGCGATTACACCTTTGGCGAGAGCGTGGTGTTCGGCTTTGGTTCCGGACTGGGCTGGGCACTGGCCATCACGGCCCTGGCCGGAATACGCGAAAAGCTCAAGTACAGCGATGTGCCCTATGGCTTGCGCGGACTGGGCATTACTTTTATTACGGTGGGACTGATGAGCCTTGGCTTCATGTCCTTCTCCGGCGTATCCCTGTAACCACGACAAGAACAGGACTGGCGTTATGAGCAGCGAAATACTTCTCGGTCCGGGCATGTTTACCATCATCGTGATGGGCCTGGTGTTCATTATTCTCGCTGCCCGTAAGCAGCTGGTGAGTTCCGGCAACGTGACCATCGTGGTCAACGGCGAGAAAACCATCTCGGT
>JBFJWR010000151.1:0-6977 GCA_041623535.1 Pseudomonadales bacterium | reverse complement strand
GCCACCCGAGCCCGAAGACTACGTGCAGGCCCTGCTGAAGAAACTCGGCGATCGGAAAATCGAGCTGATCTTCGAGCCGGGGCGCTCCATTGTTGCCAACGCCGGCATCCTGGTCACCCGGGTCGAGTACCTGAAAAAAACCAGTGAGAAAAATTTCGTCATCGTCGATGCCGGCATGAACGACCTGCTGCGACCCGCGCTCTACAGCGCCTGGCAGGAAATCGTACCGGTCAGCGTGCGTGACGACATTCCCACCGAGACCGTGGATATCGTCGGGCCGGTCTGCGAAACCGCAGATTTCCTCGGTCGCGAGCGGGAACTCGCCGTGCAGGCAGGCGACCTGCTGGCCGTACGCTCATCGGGCGCGTACAGCTTTGCCATGAGTTCCAATTACAACGCCCGGGATCGCGCCGCCGAGGTGCTGGTTGACGGCCGCGTCGCTTACCTGGCTCGGGCGCGCGAAACCGTGGCGCAACAGATGGCCGGCGAAACCCGACTGCCAGACTGAGCCCGGCACCACGCACAGGCCTATACTTCCCCAGGATCCAGCCAAGCAGGCCAACCAGCATGCCGACAACAAAAGCCTCCACGGTGCTCGAAGCGCACGTCGCCTTTGAACTTGGGCAGTGGCGCGGCGATCAGCTGGCCGCGCGTATCCACGAAGAAATCCAGGCCTTTGACGAATGGAGCAGAACCCTGACCCTCGGCGAGATTACCGACGCCGATCGCATACAGGCATTCGCCCGCGAGCGCGTGCTCGGCGGCGACCTGCCGGAAGAACTGGTCGACACCATTCGCGCCATTACCGATCACCTGATCAGCTTGCCGGTGAACCAGGAAACCCGCATCCAGGACGTGGTCGACGACGAGATCTTCAGCGCCGGTGTGGAACTGGCCATCGAACTGCGTCACCTGCGCCAGGAAATCATCGGCAAGGCGGTCGAGAGCCCGCTCTATTCCATGCTGGTGGGGGAAATCCTCTACAACGGCATCAAGGCCTACCTTGCGGCATCCTCGAAAATGCTGGGCATGGGCGCCAGCATGTTCAGCAAGGGCCTGTCGGCACTCGACAACCAGGTGGAGAAACGACTGCGCGCCTGGATCGCCTCGAATTCCGGGCAGCTGGCCCGCCAAAGCCGCAAGTTCCTCGACGTCGCGCTGACCGATGAGCGTATCCGCGAAGTGGCCGAAGAAGTCTGGAACGACCTGCGCGGCTCACCGCTGTCGATTCGCGAGGCGTTGCAGGACGAAGACCTGGACGCGATCACCGCGTTCGGCCGCCAGGCCTGGCTGCACCTGCGGGAAACCGAATACCTGCGCACCCTCGTGGACGAGGGAATCGCTGAATTTTTCCGGCTCAATGGGGATACGCCGATCCACGACCTGCTGCTGATGGTATCGGTGACTCCGGATGTACTGGAACGCGAGGCACTGGCATTCGCGCCGCGACTGGTGGCCGCCGCCGAACAGTCCGGCGCGCTGGAAGCATTGCTGCGCCGGCGGCTGGAACCTTTCTACCAGAGTGACGCAGCGGCAAAGTTTTTCAGCTAGCAGCTGGTCGGCACGCCAGGTTCAGGCGGCAGCCTGCGCCTTGGTATCGGAACGATGTTCCAGCCAGTCTGCGGCCAGCCCCCAGACCATTTTCTGCGCCTTGGCACTCATCACCACTCCGGCGTGACCACCCGGCGCCACCACGAACTCCTTGTCACCGGAGGACACCAGGTCGATGCTCTTGTGCGCGGCTTCCGGCGTGACGATTGCGTCCTTCTCGCCGGCGAACACCAGGATCGAACAGGTAATGCGATCAAAGGCGGATACCTTGTCACCAATCTCGATACGCCCACGCGAGAAGTCGTTGTCCACCCCGACCTTGACGACAAAGTCCTGAATGATGCCACCGGGATAGTTGTACATATTGTCGAGAAAATCCGAGGTTGTGGTGTGGCTTTCCACGAATTCACGATCCCACAGCCGGGTGACGAGGTCCCAGTAGGTCGTCAGGCTGCCCACCGGGTTGGTCAACTTGAATGCCAGCGAATTGAACCAGCCGGGAATCTGCAGGTACTTGGGATCGACGTTGTGCAGGCGGAATCCGGTGTACTTGCGGATCATCGCGGCCGGGCGGTTCAGGGCGTTGACCACCATGCCGCCGGCGCCGCCCTGGCGACTGTCGATGGGGCTGGCAATGGTGATGATGTTGCGAATATCCGGGTCATGCGACAGCCCGGCATAGATCAGTGAAAACAGGCCGCCCATGCACCAGCCGAGCAGCGTCACCTGCTGCGAACCACTGTGCGTGCGTACTGCATTCAGTGCCACGCCAAGCATGTCTTCCGCGTAATGTTTCACGCCCAGGTGCGTGTGCTCCCGCTCCGGGTTGTGCCAGTCCACCAGGTATACCCGGTACCCGCGCGCCAGGAAGTAACGCACCATGGAGCGCTCCGGCAGCAGGTCGAAAATCAGCGGCGTTGCCGCCAGTGGCGGGACAATCACGATCGGCACGTCGTGGCAGGTCTTGCTGACCGGCATGGTGGAGCCGTCAGCCAGTGGAATCTCGTCTTCCCTGAGCGGGTGGTAGGCACGTACCGACATCGGGTCGCCGGGCTGGTGGTGAATTTCCTCGAAGGCTGTCTGGTTCGATTTTACGAGGCTACCGGGGCGAAACATGCGATCGAAGCCATTGTTTGCCACCCGGGCGGCCCACTCATTCAGTTCCAGGCCCGAATCCAGGATGTTCTTGACGATAGAAGCCATGTAGCCCTCACGGTTTGCCGGATGAATGCCAGATCGAAAGTCTAGCAGCGCCGGGGAATCCGATCAGGCCGCCACGCAGCGGTCCATGTGTGCCTTCATCTTGCGCAGGTACTGGCCCTGGTCGAGATGCAGCAGGTGATTGCCGGGAAACCAGTGAATCTCGCTGTTCCAGTGTTCCTGCAGCAGTTCGGCATGGCGTGGTGACGCGAAGCGGTCGCCGGAGCCGGCAATGATCAGCATGCGCTCGCGGTCCATTACCGGCTGGTAATTCAGGGGGCTGTGCAACGCCAGGATGTGGCGCAGTTCCGGCAGGTCGATACCACTTTGCGCCAGCACCAGGCGGGACAGCATCCGCGTGACCGGCCACTCCAGCATCAGGTCGGGTGGGCTTACCACCGGTGCATTGGGAATACAGAACGCCAGGCGCTTTTCGATGGTGCCGAGCAGCGCACTGGTATAACCGCCCAGGCTGAGCCCGGTCACGCCGATCGGTCCGCTGCCCTGCTGTTCGAGGAAATCCATGTACACGCGCAGGTCATGTATCGAGTGGGCGATGGTCTCGTTAAAATGCGAAAAGCCGTGCGCGAGGTAGCGCATGCCGCTGAATATGTCGGCTGACTCGCGCCGGTAGCCGTGAAACGGGAGCGTGAACAGCAGTACGTCATAGCCCTGCTTGTAGAACCAGGGCAGCGCCAGGAACCGGCTGTTCAGCCAGTACGGATCAGCAAAGAAACCGTGCAGCGCAATCAGCGTGGGGCGCGGCCCGTCCCGGTGGCGCCACCACTGTGCGTAGGAAATCAGGTTGTTGCGATGGGCGCGGTAACGCGTGGCGAGCCGCGGATGCAGGGGTTCATAGTTGCTCTGGAACCAGAGCGTCTGGCAATCACCATCAGGCGGGCGAAACGTGGTTCTTCCGGATGGCGGCTTGGCATGTATGGTCGGCAGGTCGGTGGGGCACGGAAATACCCGCTCTGCATCATGCAGGCTGGCCAGTTCCTTGTAGTAATCCAGCAGCGGTCGTTCCAGGCGCAGGTGCTTCGGCTGCGCGGTACCGGACAGGGTCACCAGCCCGATCGCGCTGGCGAAGACCGAACTCGCCACCCAGTCCATACCGGCAGTGGCGCCGGCCTTCAGGCGGTTCAGACCCTGTTGCCGCCCCGGCTGTGCCAGGCGGGAAAAATCATCGGGCAGGTCCTGCCACCACTGCGCGCATGTCTCCAAGGGCTCTTTCCTGAACGAGGCGTCAACTTCCAATGTAACAGCAAGGCACTACCGGGTACATGGTGGATTCAGGAAGGGGCAGGGTATCTGGCTTCGGGTGGCAAGCCGATAGCTGGCCCGTTCAGGGATGGGCGCGGGCCACTCTTTCCACGTTGTCGCGAATATCGTCGTCCAGAACCAGGTTGGCGTACTTGAGCGCGACTTCCGCGGGTTGCTGGAAATGCAGTCGCTCGTTGTCCCCCAGGCGGATGACCCCCAGTTCCAGCAGGGTGTCGATAAAACCGCGGAACAGGTTCTTGTCGAAAAACTCCGGTGCGTTGAATCCATACAGTGCTGACAGTCGTTGTGCGACCAGCTGGCAGCGCTCGACCAGCCCGTCCGCAGTCACGCCAACCGCGCCGGCATGCTGAAGCAGGACGATCACCACGTAGAAGCGTTGCAGGGTTTCACCGACAACGCCGGCGAACAGGGACATGCGATAGGCGGCGCGGGAACCGCGCTCCGGCCGGCACAGCAGACCGCCTTTCCGAACCAGTAATCCCTCGGCCTCGAACGCCGCGATCCACTTCTGCGCCTCGCCGGGGACCTCTTCTTCCGACCAGCGCATGAAGAGTTCCGTCCGGAGGTAGGGATAGATCACCGTGCACAGTGTCACCACGCTTTCCTCGGCCACCTCATGATGCAGCCGGAACACGGAACTGATCAGGGCCGGCATGACAAACAGGTGCATGACGTTGTTGCGGTAATAGGTCATGAGAACCGCGTTGTCGCCGGCCAGGCGCACGATATCGCCCATCGGGTGTTCTATGCGCTCGAGCAGGCCGAGGGCCTCCACGTCGCGCAGCAACTCTGCGCTGTCGCGGCCGGGCAGGACCAGCGAATTGCCGTACCCCACCTGTTGCAACAGGCGCACATAAAGCGACATGTGCGCCAGCAACTCATCCTCTTCCATGGCCTGGCGCGGTTTCGATAACAGCGCCACGGCCGCCAGGTTGATACCGTTCACGACCACGGCATCGTTGATACGGGTCACCACTTCGCGCGCCAGGGCATTGACGGCCGGGTTCAGCCACGCGGGCCGGTCATCGGCTGCAAGATCCTCATTGCGCCACTCGGGGTGTACGCGGTCGAGGAAGTCCGCCAGCATGATCGGCTCGCCCACATTCAGATAGACCCTGCCGAACTGACCGCGCAGGTTGGTGACCATGCGCAACACATCAAGCGGGTTCTCTTTCTTCTTGGCCTTGCCACGCAGTTCGCCGAGGTAGGTTTTCTCCTCGATTATTTTCTCGTAACCGGCATAGATCGGGATGAATGCCAGCGGACGGTCGTGGTCGCGCAGGAAGCTGCGCACCGTCATGGCCAGCATGCCCGGGCGTGGCGGCAGCGTGCGCCCGGTGCGGCTGCGGCCACCCTCCACGTAATACTCCACCGGGAAACCACGACTGAAAAGCTGGTGCACGTATTCGTTGAAAACGGCGCCATAGAGCGGATTGTCGCGAAAGCTGCGGCGCAGGTAAAAGGCCCCGGCCCGACGCAACAGGGGACCGATCAGCGGCATGTTCATATTGATGCCAGCGGCCTTGTACGGGCTCTGCAGGCCCTCGTTGTACAGCACGAACGAGGAGAGCAGGTAGTCACTGTGACTGCGATGACAGGGCACGTACACCGGCGCACACTCGCCGGCGAGGTTTTTCACGCGATCCACGTTATGGGTTTCTATCCCTTTGTAGAGGCGCGTCCAGAACCATTCGATAATGACGTAGAGGGCCTGGAAAACCGGCCAGGAAAAGTCCGAGGCTATCTCATCGATATATTTCCAGGCCTGCTTTTCTGCCTTTACCAGCGGTTCACCGCTGCTCATGGCTTCTGTTTCGATCGCCTTGCGTACGTCCGTCGCGGTCAGAATGGCTTCGAACAGGGTCCTCCGGTGGGACAGGTCCGGGCCGACAATGCCGGTCCGCGCATTGCGAAAATGTCGGCGTAAATGGGCGATCAGGGCGACTTCCGGATGCTCCTCAGTGCCTTCCCCGGCGTAGGCGCGCAGTGATACCGGCGCGGCAAACTGCACGACGGTCTGCCGGCCATGCACCAGGATCATCACCAGATGTCGAAAACGACCGGAAATACCCCAGGCATCCGAAGTGATGCGCCGGAAAAAAGATTCCGGACGTTCGGGTGCGCGGCCCCAGGCGATGGTGACCGGCACGATCCGGACATCAGAATCAGGGTCCAGGGTTGCCAGCCGGTCCAGCATGCGCGCCACATACAGATTACGCAGCGGCTTGCGGGGAAACCCGCGCAGCCGGTGGCGGGGCCAGAGATAGAACCAGGACCGGTATTCGGCATAGTCTTCGCCGGCCAGCGTGACCATCGGCGGCGGCAGGCCGGCGCGCGCGCATTCCTCCGCCAGCACCGCCAGGCTCGACAGCGACTTGCGCTCCAGTGCATAGCACACCGGCACCCCGTCCGGCAGACCGTCCAGATGCTCCAGGCCGCTGACCTGGGTGCGCACCCACAAATACAGGCAACGTCGCACCCAGGCAACGAATCCGCGATAAAGTGATTGTGTCCATCCCTGCATATCAGCAACCTACCGGCAGACGCGCACGGCTTTCCCCTGTTTCGATCTTAGACCAGCAGGCGCGAGACGACGGGCCGCAGACCACCATTGATCGCGACGGCAGATGCGCTTCTATACTGCCGGGCAGGCTCAGCGCACGACAGGACGAGCCGAACGCGCCCTGCACTGGTAAACTGCGTGCTGCACAATGGCTCGTCACTGAATGGAAGACATGCTGAACAGACTGCAAACAAACCGGATCATTTCGCGGCTGCCGTTTTCGGCGGGACACGCCGTACCATGAAGAAACTGGCCTGGCTGCTTGGGCTGCTGGTGTTCATCTCGGTGGGCGTGGTCGCGTACGTGGGCTACCGCTTCATGGAGCAGGAAGGCTTCAAGGGCGCGGTTTATGATCGCTATCCGCCGCAGGTCGAAGTCG
>JBFJWR010000150.1:0-6981 GCA_041623535.1 Pseudomonadales bacterium | reverse complement strand
CACTTTCCATGTGCATTTTTCATTGCGACCCTCCCGACGGCTTGCTGGCTTATGCTCGCTGAACGGCCGGGTCAGGTCAAAGTAAATTTTGGTTGCGGCCGCCGGAGGGAGTGGCGCGTACCTTTAAGCAGTCAACGTGACAAGGCCGACTTGGGGAGCGCATTTCCCTAAATCTCCGCCGCCATCCCTGGCGGCTCCGAAGGCGGGCAGCGCTCTCTTGGTACATCCATGTACCGTTCGCGCTGACGCCCGAAAAACGCGCTCCCCAAGTCGGCCTTGTCACGTTGACTGCTTAAGGTACGCGCCACTCCCTCCGGCGGCCGCAACCAAAATTTACTTTGACCTGACCCGGCCGTTCAGCGAGCATAAGCCAGCAAGCCGTCGGGAGGGTCGCGATGAAAAATGCACATGGAAAGTGGTCGAACACCCTCGCGGTAGCCAGCCTGGGCATCGCATTGGCGATGCCCCTGCCTGCGGGCGCCGAGATCTACAAGTGGACCGATGCGGAAGGCAATGTTCATTTCTCCGATGAGGCGCCCAAGGGTGCGAAGAAGCTTGAACTCAAACCCCTGCCCGTCATGAACCTGCCGATGCCTGAGCGCCACGCGGACCTGGGCAAAACAGCGGCGGAATTAGAGAAAGAGAAACAGGGCTATTCCGTGCTCGCCGTTACCAAGCCCGCCCATGATGCGAAGCTCGATGCGGCCGATGGCCAGCTCAGCGTCACCGCCAGCCTGGAGCCGGACCTGCGAAAAGGCCACATGCTGCAGGTCTGGGTGGATGGCCAGAAAGCAGGTCCTGCGGATACTGCCACGGCGCTCTCGGCCCGCGACCTGCAGGAGGGCGAGCGCAAGCTGAAGGTGGTGGTCCTCAATGCACAGGGCGAGCCGCTGCAGAGTAGCGCCGAGATCCGCATATTCGTGCAGAAGCCAGGTACCGCCGACCGCAAATGAGGCACGCCGCGCACCATTATTGTGCGTCCCCGCGCTGAATCCCCTAAAATGATCTAGTCCGCTTCGCTGGCTGCAAGCCGATGCAGGCGCAGGATCTCACGCATTCCGACGCCGGCACCATGCTCCTGTGCCTTCCCGGCAGGAAAACCGAAGCTGGTTTGAATCTTGCTTATCCTGCTCTTGCTTAACAGGGCATGGATCCGTATCCGGACAGGCAGGCCGACTTGCGGAACGGCTACCGGGCGGCCATCACAACTCTGACAGGGAATACCAGCGGCACCATGCACAAGCAGATGCTCGACGCCATGCAGACCGCACTGCTGCTGCTCGATGGAGAACTCAATGTCTGCGATTTGAACGCCGCAGCCGAGATCCTCCTGGGCATCAGCGACACGCGGGTCAAGGGCCAGCCCCTCGCTTCGCTGTGGCGTATCGACGAACAGGGGCACTCCGAACTGCAGTCGGTACTGCACAGTGGGATCGTCTACACCCGTCGCCAGGTCACGCTGAAACTCCTGTCCGGGCAACTGATTACCGTCGACTACACCGCCACCCCGGTGTCCGGCATTGGCGCCGCCAGGGTCCTGCTGGAAATCGTACCGCGTGACCGCTTCGACCGGATCGACCGCGAAGAGGACATGCTTGCGCAGTACGAAACCTCGCGCGTACTGGTGCGCGGCCTGGCGCACGAGATCAAGAATCCACTGGGTGGGCTGCGCGGTGCCGCCCAGCTGCTGGAACAGGAACTCGATCAGCCCGAACTGCGCGATTACACCCGCGTGATCATCCAGGAAGCCGACCGGCTGCGTAACCTGGTCGACAGCATGCTCGGCCCCCGGGAACCGCTGCGCCTGGAAGCCATCAACGTGCACGAGGTGCTGGAACGGGTCGCCACACTGCTGGCTGCGGAAGCCGGTGACTGGCTCACAATCACCCGCGATTACGATCCCAGCCTGCCCGATGTACACGGCGACCATGAGCAACTGATACAGGCGCTGCTCAATATATGTCGCAACGCCATGCAGTCCCTCCATGAAAACCGACCGGAGGAGAAGCCTTTTATCATCCTGCGCACCCGTCCCAACCGGCGACACACGATTGCCGGCACCCTGCACCGCCTGGTTTGCCGGATCGAAGTGGTGGATAACGGCCCGGGCATTCCACGCGATATGCAGGAACGGATTTTCTACCCGATGATCAGCGGCCGTGCCGATGGCAGCGGCCTGGGCCTGTCGATCGCGCAGTCCATCGTGCACCAGCACGGGGGACTGATCGAATGCGAATCGCGGCCCGGTCAAACCACATTTTCGTTACTGATTCCGCTGGAGAAAGCCACATGAATCAATCCACGGAGACCTGGATCATTGACGATGACCAGTCAATTCGCTGGGTGCTGGAGAAAGCCCTGACGCGTGCGGGCATCCCCTGCCAGGCATTTTCTTCGGCACAGGATGCAATGCAGAAACTGCAAACACAGGTTCCGGGCGCCATTCTCAGCGACATCCGCATGCCCGGCATGGACGGCTTCGAATTTCTGAAATCCATTCGTGAGGCGCACCCGGAAATCCCGGTGATCATCATGACTGCGCACTCGGACCTGGACAGCGCAGTCACCTCCTATCGCAGTGGTGCTTTTGAATACCTGCCCAAGCCATTCGACCTGAACGATGCCGTGGCACTGGTGGAACGGGCGCTGCAACACGCCCGCGAGCAGGTGCAGTCCGGCAACGGCACTGGCACGCGCCCCGACACGCCGGACATCATCGGTGAAGCCGCAGCCATGCAGGAAGTGTTTCGCGCCATCGGCCGGCTCGCACAATCCAACATCACCGTGCTGATCAACGGCGAGTCCGGCACCGGCAAGGAACTGGTCGCCCATGCCCTGCACCGCCACAGCCCGCGCGCCGAAGCACCCTTCATCGCGCTGAACATGGCGGCCATTCCGCGGGACCTCATCGAATCAGAACTGTTCGGCCACGAGAAAGGGGCCTTTACCGGCGCCTCGCAACAACGCACCGGCCGCTTTGAGCAGGCCAACCGCGGCACTCTTTTCCTGGATGAAATCGGCGACATGCCGGCAGACGCACAGACCCGCCTGCTGCGGGTGCTGGCCGATGGCGAGTTTTACCGGATTGGCGCACACACCCCGATCCGGGCCGATGTGCGCATCATCGCCGCCACCCACCAGAACCTGGAAGAACTGGTCGCGGCCGGACGTTTCCGGGAAGACCTGTTCCACCGGCTGAACGTGATCCGCGTGCATGTACCCCCGTTACGTGAACGGCGCGAGGACATTCCGGCACTGGCCGAACATTTCCTGCGCAAGGCGGCCATGGAACTGGGCACCGAGCGGAAAGTGATCAAAGAGGACGCCGCTACGCTGCTACAGAATGCCCCCTGGCCGGGCAACGTGCGCCAACTGGAAAACAGCTGCCGGTGGATCACGGTCATGGCCAGCAGCCGGGAAGTCCATGTATCTGACCTGCCACCGGAACTGCTGGCCGAGTCGGGCACCAACGCGGCAGCAGGCAGTTGGGAAGAATCCCTGAAGCACTGGGTGGACCAGGAAATTCAGCTGGGCCGCCGGCGCGTGCTGGACACCGCGTTGCCGAAATTTGAAAGCGTGCTGATCACCGCTGCGCTGCAGCATACGGCCGGGCGACGCAAGGACGCAGCCGAACTGCTGGGCTGGGGTCGCAATACGCTGACCCGCAAGATCAAGGAACTGGGACTGGCAGACAACAGCGACGAGGACGAGCAGGAAACCGGCTGACGCCGGCGGCTAATCCAGCACTTCACGCCAGTAGATGATGCGATCATCGCCGCGATAACGGCCGAACACCGCGCGCGCAGTCGGCGGGTTCTCGGCATGACTGCCGTTGCCGTCCCAGTCGTACAGCAGCCATGCGCTGCTGCTGAGATCCAGGTCGATGTCGACGTACCCGGTGTTGCCCAGTCCCGGCGCACTGAATACCAGGCCGGCATCCCCGTTCACAAAAGGACTGTTGGCGATCAGCGCCGTCGTACTGCCGGTATCGACTGCGACCGTCAAGGTGCCGGCGGCGGGATCCGAGCCGTGGTCCGGGCTGCTGTCATCATCGATACCCAGCAAATCGAACTGCGCGGCCACCAGTGTCGTGCATTGGTCCGCGGAGTTGGTGACAAAACGCGCGCCGTCGAAATACTCACCCAGGGTTGCGACCGGCAGGGCTTCGGTTTCCGGCCCGTAGGCACTGGCAATCGTCACCCGGCCATGACGTACATCCAGCAACCCGGTCAGAGGTGCTGCATCGCATTCGCTGCCGCAACCCACTTCAGCGGCATTCATGGTGCGTCCGTCCAGGTCCACCCGGTCGGGATCGCCAATCCCGTCCACCGGATCACCGGTGACCTGCACACCGGTTTGCAGGCTCGTGTAGGGGCCATCCGGTGCCGCATTGCGCGCAAAGGTATGGGAGGTCGTCGCATGGATGACCTCTCCCGCCACCCAGTCGAAACTCACCGGCAAATCGATGCGCGACGCCAGGTCGCTACCGGAATCGCCGTCCTCAGCAACCACGGCGACCGTGCCGGCAAAGCCATAACCGCGCGCAACATCGTAATTCGTGGTGATGCCACCGCCGGCGCCGCGCGCCTGCAGCGTGAAAGCCAGGTTGATATCCGGCTCGTCCATGTAGACAAACCCGTCCGCGCAATTGCCTGACGGTGCATATTCGGCGGCAAGATCCGCGCTGAGTGCAAAACGATCCGGCACGAATCGACCGATGACGGCACTGCTGGCGCTTATATCCGCATCTGCGGCGGCCAGGTAATCCGTAGTGCTGCTGACCAGTCGCAGGCTGCCGACCTCGCCGTAGGTCTGGCCGCTGACATTCACACTGCCGCCCGCCACGATGGCAGTCGAGGCAATACCCAGGGCACCGCTCACTGCACCAGGACCGGTCGGCGTGATATCGCCGGCAGCGAAATCCACGGTGCCGGAGAACTGCGTGGTCAGCCCGTTGTCGGTCAGGTCTGCGCCGATGTTCGGCACCCCGTCAAAATCATCGTCTTCGCCCGCCGCCCAGCGATAGGCGCCTACCGAGAAATCAAACGCCTCACCCGCAGCAATAAAACGATTGCCTGCCGTCGCCGTACCCGCCGGGTTCAGGATCGCACCACTGGCAATACCGCTGACACCGAAACCAAACGGACGCACCACGAAGGCGGCACTCTGTCCGCTGGCCGATTCCGGCCCGGGCGTCATATTGAAACGTGCATACAGGCGGATGGACCCCGCCTCCGGATACACCAGGCTGAAGCCGGCGCTGTCGGCGGTGTCATCCCCGAAGTCCAGCGTGACCGGCAGATAATTAGCGCCACCGTTCCACTGCGGCAGCGCCACGGTCGCAGCGGCACCCGTGACGCTCACCACGGCAGTGCTGCAACTGGCCGGACTGACGCAGGAGAAAGCCATTTCGACATCCTGATTACCAACCAGGAAGGCCTCGCAGCTACCGGTCTGGGTGTCGGTACGGATCGCCTGCAGGCCGATGCCGCCGCCGTTGGGTGCCACTGCCGAAGACTTGTTGGAAATCTGCGTCTGAATGCCGGTGGCCGGTGTACCCTCGAAAAACCGGAAACCCGAGGCCACGAATGCCAGCGCCGGGTCATCAGCGGCCACCGCGTTATTGCTGTTCTCGGACACGCCGCCACTGTCGCTGACATTGATGCTGATGGTTTCGACATGCGTGTCGCGCAGTGCCAGGATCACTTCGCCACCATCGGTGGAGAGAAAGTTGTAGGTCGCCGCACCGGAATCTGGCGCGCCCGGCACCAGTGCGCCATTGCCGGATACTTTTGTCCAGTCGCCGTTCCCGCTGCTGGTGGCGAGCGTCAGCGTGCCACTGTAATCACTGACCAGAATGCCGGCCGCATCGATAGCCCGTATCGTGACCTGCTCTGCCTGGCAGTTCACGCCCTGCCCGGCATGTACGATCTGAAAGTGATCAACATTACCGAGCACCACGGTCTCTTCGGCATGCACCGCATTGACGTCCTCGCCGGCCGAGGCAAACAGCGCGGACCCGTCGAACACCAGCGTGGCTGTGCCTGCGGCCGCGTTGAACTGCACAATATCGTCAGGGCCGAAAGCAAGCCCACCCAACGTTGCACTACTGGTAGTCGAGAGCAGCAAATCGCCGTTTCCCAGGACGTGCACGCCGTCCACGTCCTCACTTTTGGTGAACAGCGCATCACCGTCAAACAGCAGCTCGGCTGTGCGCGCCACGGGATCGTAGCGCACCAGGTCAGAGACACTGAAGGTAAGCCCGCCCAGCGTGTCATCACCACCAGTCACTGACAACACCATGCGACCATCGTCGAGCAGGTAAAATGCGTCCACATTGCGCACCGCGGACAGCACCGTGGAGCCATCGAAGAACATCGTTGCCGTACCGGTGGCCGGATTGAACGCCACCACGTCTTCCCGCTGAAAAGCCAGCGACCCGATTACCGCCGCGCTATCCGTCGACAGGTAAATGATACCGTCGCTGGCCACGTGCACGGCATCCACGTCCTCGTTCGCGGCAAAGAAATTATTTCCAATAAAAATGCGCTGCGATGTGTCGGCCACCACGTCATAGCGAACCACATCCGCAGCGCCCAGCCTGCCGCCGGCCAACGCCGCGGTATTGGCCACCAGCACCAGGTTGCCATTGGGACGGACCGCCAGCGCACTGGCGCGCGTGTTGCCGGTGCCGGAAAGGATCGCTCCGCCATCCACCAGCAGGCTCGCCGTCCTGGTAACCGGGTCATAGAGGACGATGTCGTCCTTGTCCATGAACTGGCCTCCTATCGTGTTGTTGTTGGCGGTACTCAGCACAACCTTGCCGTCGGTTTTCTCAAACGCACCGTCGATGTCTTCATTGTTGGTGGCGAAGTCAGTCGTTGCGATGATGGTTCGAGCCAGGCTCTTGGTGCTGACCTTGTACTCGACATAATCGGCGGCAGTTATTTCGACGCCACCCAGGAAAGAGGGCGCGGCAAT
>JBFJWR010000149.1:0-7032 GCA_041623535.1 Pseudomonadales bacterium | reverse complement strand
CCACCGAAACCTGGTTGGCCTCGCCCACCCGGTCATGCCCGGTGAATCGATCTTCGCGAAACAACTGCTCGTAGGAGAGTTGCAGCAGATCGCTGTCGAAATCAGGAATGGTGTCCTGGCGTTGAAACGGCACCCACAGGTAGAAAAGGCGGGGTTCCAGGGTCTGGACCATGGCATTGCCAGCCAACGAGGTGTCCCGGTCATAGTACAGACCGCTGTCGAGCGAGAACATCGGCAGGGTCCGTGTCTTGCGATCATCGACGCCGGGCTGCGTGTTCTGCAGGTAGTACTGGGTGTGCTTGAGCTTGAAGGTCGGCGTCACAAAGCCGGCCGCCCAGACCATCGGCATGCGCACCCCGGGTTCGATATGCACCCGCTGCCCGGTCACATCGGCACCTGCGGCGATTTCCGCTGGCGTCATCAGGCTGCGATTGCGGTCGTGGTCAAAATACACGTACTGGGTTTCCAGCAGGTATTCCAGGTTGTTGCTGGCATCCGGCAGCATGCCCTTGAGCGTCACCTGCGGCAGGCGGTAGTAGGGTTGCTGCGACTGGGTGTCAGCGCCCAGGGTTTGATAGCCCTCAGCCCGGATATCGACATCCCACCACTGCCAGCTCCGGTACACCCGCCCCAGGCGCGGCAGATTGGTAGAACTGGTCACGTTCAGTTCAGTGCCCAGATCCTTGAAGTAGTCGTCATCGCTGACCATGTTGTAGTCGATCTGGGACTGCCAGTCGTTGCCCCAGGATCCCGTCTCATCAAAACCCAGCAACCAGCGGTTGTCACCGTTGTAGTCGTCATCATCGGGCATGTAGGCACCGGAAATGGTGCCGGTGTCATTCCCGGACAGGTAGCGGAACTCGTTTTCCAGCATAAAGCCACGCTTGGACATCACGCGGGGTATCAGCGTCATGTCGTAATTCGGAGCCAGGTTAATGTAGTAAGGAGTGGCCAGGTCGAAGCCATTCTCTGAACTGACGCTGGCCACCGGGAACAGGAAGCCGGTCTTGCGCTCACGACTGAGCGGAAAAGCCCAGTACGGCGAGTAAAACACCGGCATGCCGCCTACCCGCAGGATCATGCCGCGCACCTTGCCGGTGTCGGTGGCGGGGTTCAGTTCGATTTCGCGTGCTGACAGTTCCCAGGCCTCGCTATCGGGCGGACAGGTGGTATAGGTGCCGTCATTGATGAAGACGACCTCGTCTTCACGGCGTGTCAGCGAACTCGCGTCGCCCCGGGCATGCAGGTCATGCATGACGTATTCGACGTTGTCGACCCGTGCCTTGCCGGTATCCAGGTCGGCTTCGACCCGGTCACCCCGGAACAGGAAGGTCGGCTCGCGCACTTCCACGCTGCCTTCGAGCACGGCATTACGATTGGCCCGGTCAACCCGTGCATGGTCGGCACGCATACGCCGATATCCCTGCTGGACGATCACCTCGCCATCCAGTTCTGCCACATCTCCGACCGACTCAATGGAATTCAACGCCGATGCCTGTAGCGGAGAATTGCTCGGTTTCTGGCTGGGATCGAGATCTGCCGGCGGTACATAGGTACCTGCACAATGAGCGAACACGCGCTTCTGATCAGCCGGCTGCAATTGCCCCACCGGTATCCAGTCGAGGCTTTCCATGGCCGCTGAATGCACGGCCACTTCATCATCTTCGCTCAGGTCGGTTCCCGCGGTGGCCTGCGGCACCTTGATATTGCTGCTTGTGGAACGACGCACCACCGCGCGTTCCGGCCTCGGCACCTGGGCCACCGGACCAGTGCCCGGCTCAAAGTCAGAACATTCCCACTGGCCTTCGGCACCGGCCCGGCAAACGTACTGGTTCATACTCGCTGCAACTGCCACCGGCGAAACGACCGGCCCCAGCAGTCCAAGCGTGAAGACAAAAGCTGCGCCGGCGTTACGGCTGGATCTCGAATTGATCATGAGTCTGTTTATCACCACTGTCCGTGGGTTATTGTTCGGGCTGGATACCCGTCGGATCCTTTCATCCGCAGCAAGACAACATCCTGTGCCTGAGGCTGCGGTTTCAGGATAATAAGCATTCTTATCACCGAGAGCCAGCACAATGGACCTGCGTTTACAGCAGCTTACAGACTGGACTGCACATAAATTAGGCGACATGGGCATCGCGACGCCACCCGCGTTTGCACTGACACCGGTCTCCGGGGATGCCAGTTTCCGGCGTTACTTCCGCGCCCATGCTGCGGCAGGCCGCTGGATCGCGATGGATGCCCCGCCCGCACAGGAGGACAGTGCGCCGTTCCTGGCGATCGCCCGCAGCTGGCGACCACAGGGCATACACGTGCCTGAAGTGCAGGCCGCCGACCTGGCACAGGGCTTCCTGCTGCTCGAGGACTTCGGCGACGAGTTGTACTGGGGCGCCCTCAACGAGGACACCGCCGACCGTCTTTATGGCGGCGCGCTGCGCACCCTGTTGCACATCCAGCAGAGTAACGCCCCGTCCGACTATGCATTGCCGCCCTATTCGGCAGATCTGCTGCAGACAGAAATGAACCTGTTCCGCGACTGGCTGTGCGGACAGTTGCTGGATCTCGAACTGCCCGCCGACTGGTTCGACCCCCTGTGCGACCTGCTGATCCGGAACGCACTGGATCAACCACAGGTGCCGGTCCACCGCGACTACCACGCGCGCAACCTGCTGGTACTGGATGCCGACCACCCGGGGGTACTGGACTTTCAGGACGCGGTGCAGGGCCCGCTCACCTACGACCTGGTGTCCCTGCTGCGCGATTGCTACCTGCAGTGGCCGGAAACCCGGGTGCGGGCCTGGGCACTGGACTATGCAGACCAGGCCCGCACTGCCGGACTGCATGATCAGGATGACGCCAACTTCTGGTGCTGGTTCAACCGCATGGGCATACAGCGCCATCTCAAGGCCAGCGGCATTTTCGCCCGGCTCTGGTTGCGAGATGGCAAGCCCGGCTACCTGGCAGACATCCCGCGCACCCTTGCACATATCCTCACCGCCAGCGCCGGCAGTCCGGAACTGAACCCGCTCTGTGAATGGATCCGGGGGCCCATGCGCACGGCCATGCTACGTTTGGAACCGCTCGCAGCGGCAACCCGCGAGTACCTGGAATGAAAGCCATGCTGCTCGCTGCCGGCGAGGGCCGGCGCATGCGTCCGCTGACGCTGGATTGTCCCAAGCCCTTATTGCAGGTGCAGGGTCGTCCGCTGCTCGACTATCACCTCGAGAAGCTCGCAGCCATCGGCGTAACCGAGGTCGTTATCAACACCTGCTGGCTGGCGGAGCAGTTTGAGCAGCACTACAGCGGCAAAAACCCTCACGGGCTGCGCATCCATTGGTCGCGGGAGGCAATTTGCCTGGAAACCGGCGGCGGCGTATTCAACGCACTGCCATTGCTCGGCGCAGACCCTTTCCTGCTGATCAACGGCGATGTCTACACCGATTTTGATTTCGCACGCCTGCTGGCGATTGATGTCGGCCTCGCACACCTGGTGCTGGTGCCGAATCCGCCCCACCACCCGCAGGGAGATTTCGCACTCGACACCACGCGTGGACTGGTCAACGACCAGGAAACGCCGCGTTTTACCTTTTCCGGCATCAGCCTGCTGCGACCGGAACTGTTTGATGGCCAGTGCGCCGGCGCATTCCGGCTCGCACCATTACTGCTGGACGCCATGAAACAGGGGCGTGTCAGCGGCGAACTGTATGATGGCCCCTGGAATGATGTGGGCACACCCGATCGCCTGGAGGCGTTGAATCACTGATGTTTATTGGCAAGTTGTTTCTCGGCATGATCGGCTACTTTTTTGCCGGCCTGCCCGGCCTGCTCGTGGGACTGTTTCTCGGCCACCTGTTCGACAGTGGCGCGCAGAAGGCCGTCAACCAGGCGGCCTCGGAAAAGGGCAATCTCGGCTCGGTATTTTTCGAGGCCACGTTCCTGTGCATGGGACGCATGGCCAAGGCCGACGGCCGGGTCAGCCCCGAAGAAATCCGCACCGCGGAAGAAGTGATCCGGCGCATGGGACTGAACGAACAGGGTCGCGAGGAAGCCATCGGAATATTCCGGCATGGCAAGGACGCGGAATCCGCGTTCGAAGACAGCATCGACCGCCTGCGGGCCAGCTTTGCCAGCAAACCGGAAGCCCTCGGACTGTTCCTGGAAATCCAGATCAATATGGCCATTGCAGACGGCCACCTGGATATTGCCGAGGTGCAGCTTCTGCGCACCATCGGCGCACGGCTCGGCCTGCCATCCGGCATCCTGGAAAGCCTCCTGCAACGCATGCAGGCCGAGTTTGAATTCACGCGCGACAGCGACTCAGGACAGGAAGCCGGCGCGCCACCTTCCGCACACCGCCTGCATGCCGCATATGCCACGCTGGGGGTCAGCGAGGAGGACAATGACGCAGATATCAAGAAGGCCTATCGACGGCTGATGAACCAGCACCATCCGGATAAACTGATGGCCCAGGGCGTGCCGGAAGACATGCTCAAGGCCGCCACCGATCGGGCGCGCGGCATCCAGGAGGCCTGGGAACTGGTGCGCCGCGAACGCGGCATCCGGTAACAGGGTATTGAGAAACCGCGCTCGCGGTACTCATCGACAATCAATCGCAGCGGGGGCTGTCACTTGCCGCTGACCAGTTCGCGGCGCACGTTTTTCTCCATCCAGGCCCGCACCCGGGCGAGATCCGGATCATCGGCGCGCACGCTGCTGTCCGGCTTCATCCGTCGCATGGACCGGTAAGCGGGCAGTTTGGCGCGCCGCGCCACGCCGGCCCGGCGGGCGGCATCGGCCTGCAGGTCTTCGGCGGGTCCGGACATATCCAGCACCGGCCTCTTCTCGTCCACCAGCAGACCGAGGAACCACTCCTGGTTCGCCAGGCCCCGCACCCGGTTGCGCGCGTCGATCATCACCAGTCCGGCCAACGAGTCCCGAACCTGGCCCTTGAAATGGTCCAGAGCCCAGTTGGCGCCTGCCTCGTACCCGAGCAGGACCACGTTGAACTGGCCCTCGCCATTCAGCAGTTTCACGGCCGCAGTGACCCGCTGCGCCACGATGCCGCGATAATCTGCCTGCTCGGACTTTGCCTCGCCAGCGCCTGCATCAGGCCCGGCCGCAGCATCGGCTGCTTCGGTACCACTCGCAGCGCCTGCCATCTCGTCCTTCGCCATCGGCGGACGCATGGGGTCGGGCTCCGGCGGAGCGAGGTCCTGCGCCGGCGGGTTCGGCGGCAGGGGCACTGAAACCGTGTACCAGCCACCCTCACTGAGCAGTTCACGCAGTGGCTTGATCACTTCCGGCCAGTTGAGATTGCGCTGGTAGCCATGCAGCAGGATCACGCCGCCGCGTGAATCGCCCAGCACTTCCCTGCGCAGCAACACCGGGAACCGGCCACTCTCTGCTTCCAGCCAGCGGATATCAGCGGCCGGCAGTTCGTGCAGCAGTTCCTGGCGAATGTCCGGCGCGATGGCTGGCGCAGCCTCCGCCGCAGACATGGGCGCGGCTTCCTCGGCCAGCACCGGGAACGCAGCCAGGCTCGCCGCCAGCACCGCCCGGCAGGACGTGCGAAAAAAGGAACATGTGTGCTTAGCCATGGTTCGATACAATAGCGCATCTCCAGAGCCACCAGCACCTGACCTCATCATGAAATGTAATCCCCTGATCGCTCCGTCCATCCTTTCCGCCGATTTTGCCCGCCTGGGCGCGGAAGTGGATGCCGTGCTGGAAGCCGGTGCCGATGTCGTGCACTTCGACGTGATGGACAACCACTACGTGCCCAACCTGACGATCGGCCCCATGGTCTGCAAGGCTTTGCGTAAACATGGCGTGACTGCCGACATCGATGTGCACCTGATGGTGTCACCGGTTGAGCAGTTGATCGGCGATTTCATTGATGCCGGCGCCAGCTGGATCACCTTTCATCCGGATGCCACACCCCACGTCGACCGGGCGCTGGCGCAGATCCGCGAAGGCGGCTGCAAAGCCGGACTGGTGTTCAATCCGGCCACGCCGCTGGATGTCCTGGAATGGACACTCGATAAAGTCGACGTCATCCTGCTGATGTCTGTGAATCCGGGCTTTGGCGGACAGAAGTTCATCCGCTCGGTACTGCCCAAGGTAAGCGCGGCGCGCCGTTATGCCGACCAGGCGGATCACGAGGTCCGCGTCGAAATCGACGGTGGCGTAACCGCCGACAACATTGCCGAGATCGCGGCGGCGGGCGCGGATACCTTTGTCGCCGGATCGGCAATTTTCGGTGCCGCAGATTACGCCGACGTGATTGCGCGCATGCGCACAGCGATTGCCGCGTAATCCGGTTGGAGCCAGCAAGATGAGTCCCGAAGAATTTGCGCAACTGGCCGGCGCGGGCAACAACCGCATCCCGGTACACCAGGAAATCCTCGCAGATCTCGACACCCCGCTGAGCGTGTACCTGAAACTGGCCGACGGGCCGAACTCCTACCTGCTGGAGTCCGTACATGGCGGCGAGAAGTGGGGTCGCTACTCCATCATCGGCCTGCCCTGCCGCACCGTACTGCGCGCGTTCAACACGCGTGTCGAAGTGCTGGTGGACGGCGAACTGGTGGAAGCCGCGCAACGCGAGGACCCACTGGAATTCGTTGAGGAATTCGCCGGTCGCTACAAAGTTGCGGAGATCCCCGCGCTGCCGCGCTTCACTGGCGGACTGGTCGGCTATTTCTCCTATGACACGGTTCGCTACGTGGAACCGCGCCTGCGCGACAGCATGCCGGACGACCCCCTCGGCACGCCCGATGTGCTGCTGATGCTCTCGGAAGACCTCGTCGTGTTCGACAACCTGCTGGGCAAGATCGTTCTGATCAGCCACGCAAACCCCGATGACCCCGACGCACTCGCCGGTGCCGAGGCGCGCATCGCCAGCTGGATTGAAATCCTGCGCAATGATCAGGCAGCGGATTTCCGCCACCCGGCCGGGTCCGTTCCGGAGCAGGCCGGCCTGCAAACCGAGATGGGCGAAGCCACGCATGCGCAGGCCGTCGAGCGCAT
>JBFJWR010000148.1:0-7118 GCA_041623535.1 Pseudomonadales bacterium | reverse complement strand
TATTGGCCAGGGCCGAATCTGTCACTGCGATTGCAGCATTGCAGGGGGTGGACGATGTGCTGGCGATGCCGCTCGAACCCGAACTGTTGCGGTTGCAGCTGGCCGTGTGGATGCGTGTGAGCGAGAAGGTGCAGGCGCTCGGCAGACAGGTGGAGCAGTTATCCGCGATGAAAAAGTTTGTGGCAACCAACCTGTACAAGGCGGTCTCCAGCCACGGACTGGAGCAGTTGATGATCCCCAGTCGACGCGAGATCACGGTGGTGTTCGTGGACCTGCGCGGGTTTACGCGGTTTTCGGCCCTTTCCGAACCGGAAGAGGTCATCACGGTATTGCGTGAGTATCATGAACTGGTGGGTCATGCCGTGCGGGCTGAAGAAGGCACGGTGGAGCGCTTTGCAGGTGACGGCGTGATGTTTTATTTCAACGCGCCGCTGGAGCAGGATGAGCCCCAGTTGCGGGCCGCGCGGGCGGCACTGATGATCCGCAATGAAGCCAAAGAACTGTGCGAGCACTGGAAGCGCCAGCGCCTCGATCTGGGTATCGGACTCGGTATGGCCAGTGGGTACGTCACAATCGGTACGGTCGGGTTTGAGGGTCGCATGGACTACGCGGCAATCGGAACCGTCACCAACCTGGCCGCCCGGTTGTGTGACAAGGCGGCCGATGGCCAGATCCTCATGGCGCAGCGACTGCGTGCGAAGCTCTCGAAGAGCGTACAGGCAGAGCAGGCTGGCATACTGGAACTCAAGGGAATTCCCCGGCCCGTGAAGGTGTTTGCGCTGGAAAGTATGCTGCAGGGCGGCTGAGCGTCGCGTTGCGCGGTCGACAATTTTTCTGGTGACATAATTACCCAGATAAAACATGGTTTTGCGGGGATTTTTCCAGGGTCGTAAACGGTCGGCGACAGGCTTTGTCTGAACGTTGTCTGAAAATGTACAACAATGCAGTCGTGGTTCTCGGGTGGAATGCATTATGACAGGTAGCCGGTTGGCACTTTCCCTGCTGCTTCTGCTGCTGCCATACAGCGCGGGAGCCAATGACTGCATCGGTCTGGTTGTTGCCTCCTCAGACAGGTTCTGGGATGAAATGAATGAAGGTGCGAGGTCCGCAGGCAGGGAATTTGGCTACCGGATCTATTTTCGTGGGCCAACCGCCGAGGCGGGTGATGGTTCACAGGCGGCAATGCTGGAAGACATCGAATCACTCGGCTGTGTGGGCTTGTTGCTGGCTCCTGATCACCCGGACAGGCAGGAACAGGTAGAGCGGTTCATGGCTGCCGGCGTCGTGACCGTGTTTGTCGACAGGGGACTTCCCGGCATGAGCGCGGTGCCGGTCGTGGCAACCGATAATTATGCGGCCGGGCAGTTTGCGGCACGCCAACTGATGAATCTCTTGCCTGAGGGCCAGAAGAACATCGGTTTATTCCGACTGGATCCAAACGTGATCACAACGACGGCGAGGGAACAGGGATTTATCGATGAAATCTCTGCGCAGGAATACAGACTCGTCGTCGATATCTACGCAGGCACAATGATCGGGGACGTGCGGTTCGCAGTTTTGCGGGAAATCCAGAGCCTGAAAACGCCCCTTCACGGAATTTTCACGCCGAATGAAACTACGACCGTGGGGGTGGTTGATACTGTCACCTACGCGGACATGCTGAATAAGCCCATCATCGTCGGGTTCGATTCCAACAAGTATATTCGTCGAGCGATCAGGCAGGGGAACCTTGCCGGTACGGTAGTCCAGAAGCCATTCGAGATGGGTTATCTGGGCGTCCAGCTGATTCACGATCAGATCGAATTCGGCAAGGTCCCTGAATCCATTGTCACGGGAGTGGATTTCGAAACGGGCACTCGTCGTCAGCAGGAATGATGATTGCTGCTGCGATTGCACCGCTAACCGTGTCGCGTAGCTCGCCGGATGAGCCATACTCTGGCTTGAGCTCTTGTTGCTTATACGCTCCGGAAAATAAAAGAGGACTGCAGTAATGACCGATCGCCCGTTTCGGCGATTAAAGGTTTTTGTCCTGATTGCGGCATGGGTAACCCTGCTCGGCATGACTTCCTCGGTGTTTCTCGAAAGGGTTGAGTACCTGCTCAGCGACCGTTTGCTGGTGCTTCATGCCCACGGTAACCAGCCTGATGACCGGATCGTGATCGTCGACATTGATGATTACAGTATTCAGGCGATGAGTGGAATAGCCGGGCGCTGGCCCTGGCCCAGATCGGTGCATGCGGAACTGATTGAAAGATTGCATGCAGCCGGTGCGCGGTTGCTGGTATTCGACCTGCTTTTCAGCGAAGCAGATCTGTACCGGGCTGATGACGACGCTTATTTTGCAGAGGCTGTCGAAAGTACATCGGCATGGCTGCCTTCCCTGTTGCTGGAATCAGCGGACCATGGCCGAGGTACGCGCCTTGCCTCCGTTGCCGAAGCACTGGGCGCGACGCCGGGTCCGGCTGCCGAGCCTGATGCAAGGGCCGTTCTGCTGCTTCCAAAAGTGGTCGGGCGCGAGTCCTGGAACACCGGGCTGATCAATGTTTCCCCGGACTCTGACGGCGTTACGCGTCGGTATCCAATCTGGCTGAATCATGCCGGTTGGAGAATTCCCAGCCTGAGTGCCCGGCTCGCCGGGTTTCTGGGTCTGGCCGTGCCGGAAAAGCAGTACATGACGCTGAACTGGCAGGGTGATTATCCTCATGTCTACAAGACTTATCCGTACGCAGATATCTACTCCGGATTACTGCACGATGCGAGTCTTGCAGAGCTTTTTCGCGATCGAATAGTCCTCATTGGCCTGTCGGCTGCGGGTCTTCATGATGTCCATGTGACGCCGATCCACCCTACACACCTGGGCCCCCAGATTCTCGCCGCGACACTCGACAACCTGCTGAATGGCGAAAGTCTGACCCCGACGCCCTGGTACGCGCAGATGGGGGTTGGGCTGCTGATGATCTGTATTCTGGCATGGATCTCTTCCCGCACCCGTTCCATCTGGGTCATCTTCTGCGCCACCCTGGTGCTTTCGTTGATGGTTGTGGCGCTGTCCTATTCGCTGCTGTCATTCGGTTGGGTCCTCCCGGTTACTTTGGCCCTGTTGTCCAGTTGGGCATACATGATCCTCGCGGAAGCGATGAAGTACTGGCAGGAGCGTGAGGAGAAACAGCGTGCTCTTGAGTTGTTCGGGCGTTTCCTGGATCCGGTCATGGTGGAGGCGCTGGCGAAAAGCGGTTCCACCGAATCACTCCTGGATACGAAGAGCCTCGAAATCACGGTGCTTTTCGCCGACATTCGCAATTTTACCGGGTTGTCCGAAGAGCATGCGCCCGAGGTGGTGATGGCGATGCTCAATCATTTTTACAGTCGCCAGATTGAGATTGTTTTTCAGCACAAGGGCACGCTGGACAAATTTATTGGCGACACACTCATGGCGTTCTGGGGCGCGCCGCTGGATAACCCCGATCATGCGGCAGACGCTGTTCGAGCCGCATTGGCGATGTCGCAAGCGGTGGCAGAGATCTGCAAGGAGGGGCGCTATCAGGAACTGGACATCGGTATAGGTGTCCATACCGGTGTTGCGATGGTGGGGATGGTCGGGTCGGAGCGTCGCTATGACTATACTGTCATCGGCGACACCGTGAACCTGGCCAGTCGTATTGAGGGCCAGACCAAGGGCCGTGCACGAATCCTGGTTTCCGCCGCGACCCGTGATGCCTGTGCTGGTCAGTTCCAGTTTCGTGACCATGGCAGAGTCCAGGTAAGAGGGCGCGAAGAAGATGTGCATGTCTATGAACCTATTGAACCCACCTGATATTGACCTGGCGCATCGCTGGTTGCGTATGGTAATTGCCTGCCTGCTTTTATCTGCGGGTGTGTGTCAGGCAGGCGGATTGGCGCACACGGTGCGCGATGCCGAACTGAAACTGAAGCCTTCGCGCGATGCAGGAACCATTGTGGTGCTGGCCAGTGGAACCACGATTACCATCGGGGAGCGTCGCGGGGCCTGGTTCCAGGCATTTCTGGAAGACGATACACAGGGGTGGATTCATCTGCTGGCAGTTCGCTATTACCGGGCCACCGCTTCGGGTTCCCTGCTTGACGCTGTTTCTGAAGCTTCGCGCAGCGAAACTACCGTGTCCACCGGCGTGCGTGGACTCGATAAGAATATGCTCGCAGAATCGAAGCCCAACCATGCCGCGCTGCAACGCCTGTTGGCTTTTGAATACCCGCTGTCAGAGGTGAAGAAGTTTGCTGCTCTGGGCGGGCTGCGCGCCAGAGAGGAGGCCTACCCGTGATTCGTATGGCCCGATCGTGCCTGGGTGTCACCGCATGCTGCCTTTTTCTGGCGTCCTGCGCGCAGGTGCAGCAGTTGCAGAAAAGCAGCGGGATCGGTTCAGAAGAAGATGCGCAGATGCTGCAGGCGGGCCTAGGCCTGTTTCAGGAAGTACCGCAACCCAGGGAGATCGCCATGGGCCAGGAAATGGCCGCAGCACTCCTCGGTGCTGCCGACTTGAGCGATCGCGAGGATCTGCAGCGATATGTAAACCAGGTTGGCCTCTGGGTGGCCCTGCAGAGCGAACGCAGCGATCTTCCCTGGCGTTTCGGCGTACTCGACACCCCGGCCCTGAATGCGTTCGCCGCACCAGGCGGGTACGTTTTTGTGACCCGTGGCCTGTTACGTGTGCTGCAATCCGAGGCAGAGCTGGCGGGCGTGCTGGCCCACGAAATCGCGCATGTACTGCGCAGACATCACCTCAAGGCGATGCAGCAGGATCAGGCACTCGCGTTGATGTCGGAACTCGGTACGCGAGCCGTGGACCACGCCGGGCATGGCGACGTTGTGGAGGCCCTGCCCGCAGATCTGAAAGCGCGCATCGCCAATGCGGCCAAGGGGTTGTATGCGCGCGGGCTGAACCGAGCCGACGAATACGAGGCCGACACCGTTGCCACGGTGCTGATGGCGCGCGCCGGCTATGATCCGATTGCATTCACGTCGGTGCTGCACAAGTTTGCTGCACTGAACCCCGCGGAAAGCGAATTGCACCTGATGTTCGAGACCCATCCGTCCCCGACGTCACGGCTCGATCACCTGGCCGAACTGTGGGAAACCCGGTTCGGACGCGGCGGTTATGCAGAACTCGCGGGCCGGTATAACCGGCACTCTCCCTAGTCGGGCAGGCCGGTTGGCTGGCACCGGTCGGCCGATTCAGACAAACGGCTCCAGTTCGATCTTGAACTCTTTCGGATCGACGCACCGCTCGATCTTGATGTCCTGGGTTTTCTTCGCCAGGTCGATATCGCATGGGGCAATGTAGTGGTCGCTGGTGACGTTAAAAATCATCCTGACCTGTGGGTAGAGCGGGTGCTCTTCGTTCTGTTTGAGCACGATTGCCAACCGGTGGTTGGATAGCAGTACGAGGGCGCCGGCCGGGTACACACCCATGCACTTGATGAAACTCTGCACCAGGTCGCGGTCAAAATGCTGCTGCTTGTCTTCGAGCAGCATACGGAATGCCCGGGTTTGCGCCATCCCCGCCTTGTACACGCGTTCTGCAGTCAGGGCATCGTACACATCCACGATGGCGGCCATCCTGGCGTAGCGGGAAAGCTGGTCGCCACGCAGTCCCAGTGGATAGCCACTGCCGTCCAGTCGTTCGTGATGATTGGCCGCGACATCAACCATGATGGATGTGATGCCGGCAGTGGACTCCAGAATTCTGCGGCTGTGCACCGGGTGTTCGCGCATGACGGCAAATTCCCGGTCGCTGAGATTGCCGGGTTTATGCAGGATCGCCGAAGGAGTCATGATCTTTCCCACGTCATGCATCAGGCCGCCCAGGGTGACTTCCTTGATGTGTTCCTTCTCCATGCCCAGGTGGCGTCCGAAGTGGGCCAGCAGGATGGCCACGTTCAGGGAGTGCTCCATCAGGTAGGCATCCTTGGATCGGATGCGGGCCAGGCAAATCATTGCATCGGGATACGAAAACATCGTCTCAACCATTTCATCCGCCACTTCGGCCAGCGGTCCCACGTCGATTGATTGTTCCAGACGTGCCTGGGTCAGCAGCTTTTCCTGCAGTACACGAGCTTCCTGAAACAACTGGGGAATGCGCAGCCGGCAGGCTTCCTGGCTGGCGAGGGAATAATTACGGTTGGGCGCATCTGCGGGGACCTGCGCGACGTCGGTGGTAGGCTCTGACGGCAGTTTGCTGCGTGCCAGATCGACACGAACCTCGCGTATACCGCGACGGGTGAGATCCTGTATTTGTGCTGTCGACTTGATGAGGCCGGCATGAGCAATTTTTACCGAACCATCAGATTCCAGGATGCCAACGACATACATCCCCGGTTGCAGTCGGTCAGTGGTGCAATTGAGGTAGTTCGGTTCAGGCTCGGACACGGTTCTGGACTAGATGGATGTACACAGTGAACTCCCGGATTGTGCAACGTATGTCGTTGCAGCGAAAGCCACCCGATCGATGGTTGACCTCCTCAGTCTAGTCGTCCCTGCCAGTCCCCTGCCGGTTTTCGTGATCGAAAATGAACCGCATGTGCTAGTGCCCGGATTGTGACCGCGACAGGACGCATTCCCGGATCACTGAGGATCGCTCTCTGAAAAGACCGGGTCCCTCTATTTGGGTTTTTTCTCTTTCTTGGGTTTCTTTCCGGTAGCGTCCGCAGGTGTTTCCGGATCGCTGCTGATGCCGCCGATCTCGTTGTTGCCGCCTATGGATTCCCACATGCGCAGGTAGTTTTCTGCCGAGCGGAACAGCACATCCATCGCCGCACGGGCATCAGCGTCATCCTTGCCAAAGTGCTTCAGGTTGTACGCAATGAGATCGGCAAACAGGCCGTAGTGGTCCACGCCGCCGTCTGCACCGTTGTACATGTCCCAGGTTCGCTCGCCCAGTGATGACGGTTCGAAGACCACGTCACCACCGAAGGATTCAAACCCGTCTCCTTCGTAGATTTTTGAGTCTTTGTTGCGATCCGGGTTTGCTGTGCCGGTCAACGCGGCCATGCCGTTTACATCGGATGCAAATCCCATGGATGGATAACCGGCAGTACCCTTGGACAGGAAATTGTCACGGAAGGAATTCAGCTTCTGCACCCAG
>JBFJWR010000147.1:0-7191 GCA_041623535.1 Pseudomonadales bacterium | reverse complement strand
TGAATTATGTTCTACGATGGCGTTGAAGGTGTTCTATAGTTAGGGCATAATTTTGCGCCCCCAGTTGCAAGGCTCTTGATTGCGCTGGGGTTTCCGGAAGCGATAGAGGCGAGGTGCCATCACGATGCACTCGATCATGCTCAAGGCGAAGCTACACCAGGCACGCGTTACACACGCGGTGCTTGAATATGAGGGTTCCTGCGCTATCGATGGAGAGCTGCTGGAAATCGCTGGCTTACGCGAATACGAGCAAATCCAGATCTACAACATCGATAACGGTGAACGCTTTACCACCTACGTGATTCGCGGTGAGGCCGGCTCCGGGGTTATTTCAGTCAATGGTGCCGCCGCTCACAAGGCCCGTCCCGGGCATCGCATTATCATTTGCGCGTATGCGCAGTACAGCGATGCGGAACTGGCCAATTACCGGCCGCGGCTCGTATACCTTGATGAACACAACAACGTTCGCGAAACGGCCCGTGCTATTCCGGTACAGGTGGCCTGACCGGCGTCCACCCGACCTCCTGACTGCTAAACTCACTCATCATTATTGGATGATCGAGGCGCGCTCGTGCGCATGTTAAGCCCATGGTAAGCAATCCCATCCTGAAACGACCCGCTGCACGCCTCACAGAACTACCTGGCTGGGCCGCGCTGCGGGTGCACCAGCAGGAAATCCAGCACACGCCCATGCGGCAGATGTTTGCTGAGGATGGCAACCGCTTTCGTGACTTCACGCTGAAGCAGGCCGGCCTGCAACTCGACTACTCCAAGAACCGGATCGACCGAAGCACGCTTGGACTGCTGGCCGGGCTGGCAGAACAGGCAGGCCTGGCAGAACAGATCGACGGTCTGTTCGGTGGCGCCGCACTGAACGGTTCGGAGGAACGACCGGCCCTGCACATCGCCCTCCGCAACCTGGGTGGCCGCCCGATCGAGGTCGACGGGCGTGACATCATGCCCGAGGTGCGGGACACCCTTTCGCGCATGGAGAAATTCACCTGGCGGGTACACAACGGCCAGTGGCGCGGCTGGACCGGGAAACCGTTTCGCGACATCGTCAATATCGGCATAGGCGGCTCCTCGCTGGGCCCCAAGCTGGTTTCGGCAGCACTGCGGCCATTCTGGAACCACTCGGTAAACAGCCACTACGTGGCCAACGTCGATGGCAGCCATATCACCGAGGTACTCAAGTACCTGTCTCCGGAAACCACCCTGTTCATCGTCTCGTCCAAGTCGTTCACCACGCCGGAGACGCTGGCCAATGCGCGGGCAGCGCGCCACTGGTTCCTGCAGAACGGGGGCGAGGATTCGGAACTGGCACGCCATTTCGTGGCCGTCACGGCGAACCGCAAACTGGCGACTGAGTTCGGCGTCCGGGAAGAAAACATTTTCCCGATGTGGGACTGGGTCGGCGGCCGCTACTCACTCTGGTCCGCAATCGGACTGCCCATCGCACTGGCGGCCGGAATGGATAACTTCCGTGCCCTGCTGCAGGGCGCTCATGCGATGGACGAGCATTTCCGTACTGCACCACTGACGGAAAACATGCCGGTGATCATGGGCCTGCTGGGCATCTGGTACCACAATTTCTGGGGCGCCACCTCGCACGCCATCCTGCCTTATGACCATTACCTGCGTGGCCTGCCCGCACACCTGCAGCAGCTCGACATGGAAAGTAACGGAAAATCGGTCACCCAGTCCGGCGAGGCGGTCGATTACGCCACCGGGCCGATCATCTGGGGTGGCGTGGGCGCAAATGGCCAGCACGCTTACCACCAGTTGCTGCACCAGGGCACCCACCTCGTGCCGGCAGATTTTATTATTCCGCTACGCTCGCACAATCCGATCGGCCACCATCACGCACTGCTGTACGCCAACTGCCTGAGCCAGAGCCAGGCGTTGATGCAGGGGAAGACCGAGGAAGAGGCCTATAAAGAACTGTGCAGTTCCGGAATGTCCAATGCAGAAGCCAGGAAGCTGGCGCCGCACAAGGCGATTCCCGGCAATCGTCCCAGTAATACGATCGTGTTCCGCAAGGCCACGCCACGCACCATCGGCGCACTGGTCGCGCTGTATGAACACAAGGTATTTACCCAGGGTGCCGTCTGGGGCATCAATTCCTTTGACCAGTGGGGCGTGGAACTGGGCAAACAACTGGGCCGCCGGCTGTATGACAAGCTGCTGGACCCAGACGAGGATGTGCCCATGGACGCCTCCACTGCCGGCCTGTGCCAGCTTTTCTGTGACGCGGATGACTCCATCTGACCCGGAACGGGACTTTGGCAGAACCCGGGGCACGCATTTTTTTCACCCACGCTCCGCGCTATGATCAGGCGGAACCGCCAAGGAACCTGAACCAGGAGTTCGCAACGCATGTCCGGAAAAACTTACCCTGTTCCCGCATCCTATGCCCAGTCTACCAATATCGACCGTGCCACCTACGACAGGTGGTACCGCGAATCACTGGAGAACCCCGGTGAATTCTGGTCTGCTCGCGCCCGCGAGCATCTCGACTGGTTCCAGGAATGGGAGACACTGACAGAATCCGACCTGGCATCCGGCAAGGTTCGCTGGTTCGCCGGCGGCAAACTGAACGTCAGTCACAACTGCGTGGACCGGCACCTGGAACAGCGCGCAGACCAGACCGCCATCATCTGGGAGGGCGATGACCCGAACACCTCGACCCACATCAGCTACCGCGAATTACACGAACAGGTTTGCCGACTGGCTAACGTATTGAAAGACCGCGGTGTCCGGAAAGGCGACCGGGTCTGCATCTACATGCCCATGATTCCCCATGCCGCCTACGCCATGCTGGCGTGCACCCGCATCGGGGCCGTGCACTCGGTGGTGTTCGGCGGCTTCTCTCCGGATTCGCTCAAAGGCCGCATACTGGACTCCGACTGTCAGACCGTGATCACCGCGGACGAAGGGGTGCGCGGCAGCAAGACGATCCCCCTCAAGGCCAACGTGGATACCGCGGTGGCGCAGTGCCCCAATGTACACACGGTGCTGGTAACGCGACACACCGGCGGTGCGACAGACTGGCAGGACGGGCGGGACGTCTGGCTGCAGGATGCCATGGAGGAAGCGGCGGCCGACTGTCCTGCGGAGCCGATGGATGCCGAAGACCCGTTGTTTATCCTGTACACATCAGGCTCAACCGGAAAACCCAAGGGCGTGCTGCACACAACCGGCGGCTACCTGCTGCAGGCCGCCATGACCCACCGTTACGTACTCGATTACCGCGAAGGCGACGTGTACTGGTGCACGGCGGATGTCGGCTGGGTCACCGGGCACAGTTACATCGTGTACGGCCCTCTGGCCAATGGTGCCACCACGCTGATGTTCGAGGGCATCCCCACCTATCCGGATGCGGGCCGTTGCTGGCAGGTCGTGGACAAGCACAAGGTCAATATCTTTTACACGGCACCCACCGCGATACGCGCGCTGATGGCGCTCGGCGACGAACCGGTCACCGGCACATCCCGCCAGTCGTTACGCCTGCTCGGCACCGTCGGTGAACCCATCAACCCCGAGGCCTGGGAGTGGTACTACCGGGTGGTAGGTGATTCCCGCTGTCCTATCGTGGACACCTGGTGGCAGACCGAGACCGGGGCCATCATGATCGCCCCGCTGCCCGGCGCCTTCGACCTCAAGCCCGGATCCGCGACCCTGCCCTTCTTTGGCGTAAAACCCGGCCTGATGGATGAAAAAGGACAACTGATCGAAGGAGCCGGCAGTGGCGACATGGTCATCCAGGCAGCCTGGCCGGGCCAGATTCGTACCGTGTATGGCGACCACGAACGTTGCGTGCAGACTTATTATTCCACTTATCCCGGGTACTACTTTACCGGGGACGGTGCGCGCCGTGATGAGGATGGCTACTACTGGATCACCGGTCGGGTGGACGACGTCCTGAACGTTTCCGGCCACCGCCTCGGTACCGCGGAAGTGGAAAGCGCACTGGTGCTGCACGACAAGATCGCTGAAGCGGCTGTGGTCGGTTACGAACACAGCGTCAAGGGACAAGGCATCTACGCCTACGTCACGCCCATGAAAGGCGTACAGGCCGACGCGGAACTGGAGCAATCGCTGCTGGACATCGTGGTCCGGGAAATCGGCGCCATCGCCCGGCCGGATAAAATCCAGTTTGCGGCCGGCCTGCCCAAGACCCGCTCAGGAAAAATCATGCGCCGGATTCTGCGCAAGATTGCCGGCAATGAGCTGGACAACCTCGGCGACACCAGCACGCTGGCCGACCCGGGCGTGGTGCAGACGCTGATCGAGAATCGCAAGAACCGGTAAGGCAAAAAAAACGGGCTCCACATGGGAGCCCGCTTCTTTACGCGATGACAGTAATCAGGCGATTGCTGACTCCGCTGCCGCGGCGGCTTCTGCGCCCTGGTCCACGTCTTTCATGGTCAGCTTGATGCGACCACGATTGTCGATGTCGAGTACCAGTACGTTGATTTCGTCACCTTCCGACAGGTGATCCGTAACCTGCTCTACCCGCTCGTTCTTGATTTGCGAGATGTGCACCAGGCCATCCTTGCCGGGCAGGATATTCACGAATGCACCAAAGTCGACGATGCGCACCACCCGGCCACGATAGACCTTGTTGATCTCGGCTTCGGCCGTGATCGCGTTGATCTGGGCCTTGGCTTCCTCGAGGCCTTCCTTGGTATCAGCGTAGATACGTACCTGGCCGTCGTCCTCGATATCGATGGATGCGCCGGTTTCTTCGCAGATGGAACGAATCACCGACCCGCCCTTACCGATAATGTCACGGATCTTGTCGACCGGAACGCGCAGGGTTTCCATCGCCGGTGCGTTACCGTTCACTTCTTCCCGCGGCTGGGCGATCACTTCCGCCATTTGCGAGAGAATCTCGGTACGTGCTTCACCCGCCTGGTTCAGCGCGATCTCCATGATCTCTTCGGTAATGCCTGCAATCTTGATATCCATCTGCAGCGCGGTGACACCGCCGTCGGTACCCGTGACCTTGAAGTCCATGTCACCCAGGTGATCTTCATCACCCAGGATGTCGGTCAGTACGGCAAAACGATCGCCTTCCTTGACCAGGCCCATGGCAATACCGGCTACCGGTGCCGAAATCGGCACGCCCGCATCCATGAGCGCCAGGCTGCCGCCGCAGACACTGGCCATGGAACTGGAGCCATTCGACTCGGTAATCTCGGAAACGACACGCAGCGTGTAGGGAAAATCCTCTTCGCTGGGGATCACAGCCTGCAGGCCACGACGCGCCAGGCGACCATGACCGATCTCGCGACGCTTGGGACCGCCCATGAACCCGGTTTCACCCACGCAGTAGGGAGGAAAGTTGTAGTGCAGCATCAGGGGATCTTTACGCTCGCCTTCCAGTGCATCGATGATCTGCGCATCGCGGGCGGTACCCAGCGTTACCGTGACCAGCGCCTGGGTTTCACCACGGGTGAACAGGGCCGAACCGTGTGTCTTGGGCAGCACGCCTATTTCGATACCGAGATTACGGACGGTCTTGGTATCACGGCCATCGATACGCGGCTCGCCACTCAGGACACGCTCACGAACAATGCGCTTCTCCATTGATGAAAACAGGTTGCTGATCGCCTCGGCATTCACATCGTCATCGGCCAGTTGTTCACAGGCCTGGGCACGTAACAGGTCCAGTTGGTCGCGACGCTCCATCTTGTCGATGATGCGATAGGCCTCGCCCACCTGCTTGCCGAAAGCTTCTTCAAGTTTTGCAGTGGTCGCGGAATAGTCGGGGCCGGCAGGAATTTCCCAGGCCGGCTTGGCCGATTCGCGGGCCAGATCCTTGATCGCCTCGATAGCCACCTGCATTTCCTGGTGACCATAGAGCACGGCACCCAGCATCTGGTCTTCAGTCAGTTCCATGGCTTCCGACTCGACCATCAGGACCGCATCATCGGTACCGGCAACCACCATGTTCAGCAGCGATTCTCCGAGGTCTTCATAGCTCGGGTTCAGAATGTAGCAACCGTCACGGTATCCCACGCGGGCGCCGCCGATCGGACCCTGGAAGGGAACACCGGAAACCATCAGCGCCGCAGAAGTGCCGAGCATGGCCGCGATATCCGGATCGTTGTCACGATCTGCAGACATTACGGTCGCAACCACCTGCACTTCGTTCATGAAGCCCTTGGGAAACAGCGGGCGGATCGGGCGGTCGATGAGACGACTGGTCAGCGTTTCCTTTTCGGAAGGCCGTCCTTCACGCTTGAAGAAACCACCGGGGATCTTGCCCGTGGCATAGGTTTTTTCCTGATAATGAACCGAGAGCGGGAAGAAATCCTGCCCCGGCTTGGTGTCACGGCGCGCAGTGACTGCGACCAGGACAGCGGTGCTGCCCATGGTAACGAGTACTGAACCGGTGGCCTGACGCGCGATGCGGCCGGTTTCCAGCGTTACTTCGTGTGTTCCGTATTGGAATGTTTTTCTGATTACGTTCAACTCTCAAACCTCTTTGCTATTTCTTTGCATTAACTGTAACTGTGAGTTCGAATCTCTCACTGAAAACCTGGCTCGCCAGGAGATACCGGACGATCGTTTAACGACGTAAACCGAGGCTGCCAATCAGGTTCTTGTAGCGCTCTACGTCTTGTCCCTTGAGGTAATCCAGCAATTTACGACGCCGGTTTACCATGCGGATCAGGCCGCGACGGGAATGGTGGTCTTTCTTGTGGGTACCGAAGTGCTGCTGCATCTGCTCGATGCGACTGGATAACAGCGCTACCTGGACCTCGGCCGACCCGGTGTCGCCCTCGGCAATTTTGTACTTCTCGATTATCGCTGTCTTGTCTTCTACCGTCATAGCCATTTTTACTTACTCCAATGTTGGTATATGCAATACGTTCCGACGCCAGGCGTCGGGTCTGTCACCGGAAACCACGCATACCTGCAGTCCCCGGGATCCGGCTGTCACCAGCCAAATTCGATCTCTGTCGCTTGCGGCGCAGGCTCAGGAAGCCCATTCTCTGAGCAATCTTCGCGGCGCCACCCGCCCGTCTTCCAGCACTTCGCCAACGCCGACAAAACGGGGCTGACTGTGCTCCGAATCAAGCAGTCGCACCCAGGCGGCTTCCGGTGCATCCGTCACCGTCACGGGTTGACCGCGACGTATCGAGTTCAACCCTACCTTGCTGAGGTGTATCCCCGGCCAGT
>JBFJWR010000146.1:0-7240 GCA_041623535.1 Pseudomonadales bacterium | reverse complement strand
TGCGCGCGCGAGAACATGCGCCTGGTGCTTGCCGATGTGGACGCCGACGGCCTCGAGGAGACCGTGCGCCTGCTGCGTTGGGATGAATCCGACGGACAGTGCGACCAGGTGGTGACCACCACCTGTGATGTTTCCCGGTTTGAGGATGTCGAGAAACTCGCGGATATGGCGTGGGATCATCACGGCGGCGCCCACCTGCTGTTCAACAATGCCGGCGTGGCCTGTGCCGGCCCGGTCTGGACAACCACGCAGGCTGACTGGGACTGGGTGCTGGGTGTGAACCTGATGGGGGTTGTGCATGGCATACGTGCCTTCGTCCCGCGCATGCTCAAGAGCCGGGAATCCTGTCACATTGTGAATACGGCATCGGTGGCCGGCCTGGTCAGCCCGGTGGGCAGCAGCGTGTACTGTGTCAGCAAGCATGGCGTCGTCACGCTGTCCGAGTGCCTCTATCACGACCTGCAGATGGCGAAAGCCGATATCGGTGTTTCCGTGTTGTGTCCTGCATTCGTGCCGACCGGCATTGCCGATGCGGCGCGGAACCGACCTGCCGAACTGGCCGACAGCAATCCGATGGCCGCGCCGTTCGAAGCGGTGGTGAAAGAGGCCGTTCGCAAGGGGCGTATCAGCGCCACCGAAGTAGCCGAAACGACCCTGCAGGCGGTGCGTGATGGCAGCTTCTACATTCTTACGCATGACAAGATCCTGCCGACCATACGCACACGCATGGAAGAAATTCTCGAGGGCCGGCTGCCCAGTAACCCGATGAAAACCTGAGTCATGCTGCGACCCCTGCCCAGGAGTGCCCGGTGAGTGAACCGCCGGCGGACGAAACACTCCCGCTGCATCTGATCAATGCCAGTATTCGCCCGCCCTCGAAGTGGCTGGCCTTGTTTGAGTCCCGCCTGGTCCTGGAAACCGGATTTTCGCTGGCGGCTGCCGGTGCCCTGCAACGGCTGGCGCCGCGTGGCGACGGGCATGCGGTGCTGGTGATTCCCGGCATCGGCCAGAACGACGGTTCGACGCGCCTGCTGCGCTGGTTCCTGCGGCGGCAGGGTTTTATGCCACATGGTTGGGGCCAGGGAACCAACACCGGCAGTGGTCGTGCTGCAGCCGGGCTTGGTGAGAAACTCGTTGCGCTCGCCGCGCAAAGTGGCGGCAGCGTTTCACTGCTGGGCTGGAGTTGGGGGGGGGTACTCGCGCGGGAACTGGCGAAGGAGATGCCGGAGCGGGTGCGCTGCGTGGTCACCTTGGGCGCCCCGTTCACCGGGAATCCGACCGCCAACAACCTCACCTGGCTGTTTCAATTGCTCAACGGCAAGCCCGCCGCGGTGCGGCCGCGCTGGTTCCGCCTGCGCGAACCACCCCCGGTCCCGAATACGTCGATTTACTCGCGCACCGATGGCATCGTCGCCTGGCGCTGCTGCCTGAACGAGGTGAGCGACCGGAACGAGAACGTCGAGGTGCGCGCCAGTCACCTCGGCATGGCGCACAATGCCGCGGCGCTCTACGTGATTG
The DNA here is from genome assembly GCA_041623535.1 of Pseudomonadales bacterium. Classification (GTDB taxonomy): domain Bacteria; phylum Pseudomonadota; class Gammaproteobacteria; order Pseudomonadales; family JBFGWM01; genus JBFJWR01. Next base: position 5,722 of record JBFJWR010000146.1, on the reverse strand, counting down.
CCGATCGGCTTGCGCAGGATCCCGCGCACTGGAAGCCCTTCCAGGCGCCGGCGTCATTCAGCTGGGTGTTTCCGCATCCTGATACCGGCAGATCATGATTGCCCGGAATTTTCTGCTGTTCTGCATGATGGCCGGTTTGCTTCTCGCCCTGGCCGGCGTGGTGACGCGTCCTGCGGGAGCGGAACTGCCGACGGGTGTGCTGGCCCGTGTCGGCACCCAGGAACTGCGATTGGCTGATTACCAGCGGACGATCAACGGATTGCAGGCCGAGCGCCGGGCGCCACTGGACGCCAGTGCGCGGAAGCAGGTGCTCGACCGCATGATTGACGAATACCTGCTGCTCGAACATGCCCGCCGCCTGGACCTGGCGCGCGAGGTGCCCGCTTTGCGCAAGCAACTCGTCGACCAGGTGCTGGAGGTGTTGCGCGCGCAGGCCCGGTCCATGGAGCCGGACGAGGCCCAACTCGAGAAGTTTTACGCAGAGAATCGCGCGTATTTTGCGAACGGGCAGGGCGCTGACGCCATGCTGCCGGAATCGATACGCGAAGTTGTGGTGCGCGAGTGGCAGCGGCGTACTGCGGAAGACCTGCTCAGGGACCTGCTGCTGGAACTGCGGCGGGAGATTCCGGTGCAGGTGCGGGAGGCAGGCCTGTGAGAGCCTGGGGCATGTTGTGCCTGCTTTTGCTGTCCGCTGGTGCGCAGGCGCACCAGCGGAGCACTTCGTATTCCGATTGGCAGATCGCTGAAAATTCAGTGCAGGCGAGCCTGCGCATCATGCAGATCGATCTGACACAGGTGCAACTGCATCCGCAGCAGGAGGAATACCTGCAGCGGGTGGCCGAATATGTTGCGACGCACATCGTTGTCAGCAACGGACAACAGTCCTGCAAGGCCGGAAATGGCAATGCGCAGTCCGCAGCGGAGTCCGGCTGGATCAGGGTCCGACTGCGCTGGTACTGTGCGCCGGACGGCGGGCCGGTACAGGTCCGCTACGGCGTGTTGTTCGACGGCGCACCCAATCACGTGAACCTTGCGGTCCTACGCAGTGCGAACGGTCAGACTCACAGCCGCGTCTTTACCGTGCAACGCGATACCTGGGCGGATGCTCCGGCGACTGCCGAGCACCCGCAGAAGGTGAGCGGGTTCTTCCTGCTCGGCATGGAACACATACTCACTGGTTGGGATCACCTGTGTTTTCTGCTGGTGCTGGTGCTGTTTGCCACCGCGATGCGGGAAGTGATCTGGCTGGTGACCGGTTTTACGCTGGCGCACAGCCTGACGCTGGCGCTGGCCGTCGGTGGCTATGTCATTCCGGATACTGCGGCCGTCGAGTGGCTGGTCGCCCTGTCTATCGTTGCGCTTGCTGTTGAGAATACCTGGCGCGAAACGCAGTACCGGGGTCACTGGCCATTGATATTGTTGGCGCTCGTGCTGGGGGGTAGTGCGCTTATGCGCGTGGTGCCATTGCCGGCCGTGGTTGGCATGGGTGTATTTCTTGCCGGTTACCTGCACCTGGTGCGTACGCCGGACGCACCGCGAAACCTGCGTGCCACGGTAACTTTTGCGTTCGGCCTGTTCCATGGGTTTGGCTTCGCCGGTGCGTTGTCCATGGTACAGATACCCGCCGGGCAGATGGTCCAGTCGTTGCTGGGTTTCAACCTCGGGGTTGAGGCCGGTCAACTGCTGGTGTTGCTGGTCATGGTCCCGATTCTGCGGCTGCTACGGAATCAGCGCCGGGAAATGCTGCATGTGCCCAATGCGCTGGTCAGCATGGCGGCCTGCTACTGGCTGGCGCAGCGCGCCCTGGTGTCGTGAGCAGGCGGTTGAATAACGCATGAATGGCTTCTGGTTGTTCACCTGCTGGGTGTTGGCCATTGCCTGTGCCTGGCTGTTGCGCAACCGTGTGTACGCGGTTTTCTCCGGGCTGTTTCTCGGCGTGGTCTGCCTGGTCTGGGCGGCGCTGTTTCCAATCGCGGCGCCGGGACTGCAGCCGTTGTTTGTCGGCCTGCAGATCGCGACCATTCTTCATTTTGTGCTGCTCAGCCGCCCACGCCTGCGCCCACTCGCGTACCGCCTGCTGATCAGTCTGCCGGGTTTGTGGTTCATGGCTGGCTCCCTGCTGGCGATTCCGTGGGCGCTGTTCGCGGCGTTTGGCTTTTATCCGCATGCCTGGTGGCTACCCTACCTGCTGTCGCTGATCGGTGTCTGGCAGTCACTGCGTAATCCGGGTGGCGAGGTGGACATCCTCATTGATCGTCAGCATGCCGGCGATCTGTCCCGCCATGATCAGCAACTCTGTGCAAACGGGCGCGTGCTGCGAATCTGCCAGATCACGGATCCGCACCTGGGCCCGTTCATGTCGGTAGCCCGCTTACGAACGATCTGCGAGGACGCGGTAGCGATGGAGCCGGACCTGGTCCTGATCACCGGTGACCTGCTGACCATGGAGTCGCAGATGGATACGGCAGCGGTGGTCGCCGCATTGGCGCCGCTGCGTGCGATGGAGGGGCGGGTGTTTGCCTGCCTGGGCAATCACGATCACGAAGCGCGGGACACCGTGTACGCGGCGCTGGCGCAGATTGGCGGACGCCTGCTGGTGGACGAAATGCAGGTTGCCGAAACGCCCCTGGGACCGGTCGAACTGGTCGGTGCTGAATTTGTATATCGCAAACGCCGTGAACACCTGCACGGCCTGTTTGCGGGCCTGCCGCCGCGCGGTGCGATGCCGAGAATTCTGCTGTTGCATGATCCGGGTGCGTTCCGGCATGTGCCGGATGGCGCGGCCGACCTGACCCTGTCAGGCCACACGCACGGCGGTCACCTGGGCCTGTTGTCGCTGGGTATCAACTGGACGGTGATCGGCGCTGCCAGCACGGTTCCGGATCATGGCCTCTGGTCGCAGGGTCGAAATCGCCTGTACGTACATCGTGGCACGGGTCATTACGGGTTCCCGATCCGGCTTGGTGTGCCGGGGGAAGAAAGTCTGCTCCGGGTGTGGTTTTCCTGACGGAAGGGTCGCTGCGACTAATTGGCGGTGGTTTTATCTGTCCAGGGAATCTGTGTCATCTCGCTATCCGTGCCAGACGCGTGCTGCAGAAATATGCTGTCCAGGATGCACTTGTACAAAGCACTGTGCTCCTCTGCCAGCGATTGCATGCCGTAGGTGTAAATGGGGCAGCCATTTTTGCTCAGCGCTGTTTTTGAGCGGACATTGCGAACCCGCAATGGCTCGGAAAAAATCAGCTGCCCGGTCTGGGAGTCCTGCGCCACGAGTTCGATCTCTTCATCCACTTCCATTTTCCGGGTAGTGGCTACGCCGAACCCTCCCACCGTGATATCAACGAGGTTTGCCTCACGTTCTTTTTTTCCCGGCGTGCCGGGGAAACAGAGTTGCACCGGCAGACAGTCTCCCTGCGCATTCACCGACCGAAGCGGGTTGGGTGGCGTCATGCGGCGCCGCAGGCGACGTATTTCCTCTTCGATGAACTGCACTTCGATCGCAGGCAATCCGCCGATTGGGAAATAGGTATCTGTCTGAAAATTGCTCACATAGCGCCCCTTTAAGTGAGTTATCAGTTGCTTTCACGAGTTTATAGAAAGACTGCGGGAGTTGGTATTTGGATTTCTCACTTCACGTTATTTGTATGCAAATCAATCTGTTTCAGATAACAGGAATGCGTTTTTGAATGGAGCAGGTGTACCGGCTCCCGGGCCTTACGGTGACCGGGCTGGGATCGGGGAAACCTGGCGAGGGTCTATAATTCGGCCTGTTTTGATCCTCTGGAGTGATTATGAAAGCGCTGGTTTGCGAGCAACTGGGTCCCCCTGAATCACTGGTGATCCGGGAGGATTTCCCGGCACCAAAGCTGGGCAAGAACGATGTGCGTGTCGCCGTGCATGCCTGCGGACTGAATTTTCCCGACACGCTGATCATCCAGGGCAAGTACCAGTTCAAGGCCGCGCCGCCGTTCGTGCCGGGCGCCGAGATGGCCGGCGAGATACTGGAAGTGGGTGAGAAGGTCTCGCACCTGAAACCCGGGCAACGGGTCATGACCGTGTCCACCCATGGTGGTTATGCCGAGGAGGCAGTCTTCCCGGCCATGGGTGCGCTGCCCATCCCCGAGGGCATGCCTTACGAAGAGGCCGCCGCATTTCCCATGGCCTATGGCACTTCGATGTACGCGCTCAGGCAGCGCGCCGGCCTGCTGCATGGCGAAAACCTGTTGGTGCTGGGCGCTGCCGGGGGCGTCGGCATGGCCGCCGTACAACTGGGAAAATTGATGGGTGCCCGGGTCATCGCAGCGGCCAGCAGTGAAGAGAAACTGGCCGCGTGTCGTGCGGCGGGCGCCGACGAAACCGTGAACTACAGCACCGACGAACTCAAGACCGCCGTGAAGAAACTGACCGGTGGCAAAGGCGCGGACGTGATCTATGACCCGGTCGGTGGTGAACTGTTCCAGCAGGCCCTGAGTTGCGTGAACTGGAATGGGCGCATACTCGTCATCGGATTTGCTTCCGGCACGATTCCGGAGGCTGCAGTGAATCGTTGCCTGTTGAAGAACTGTTCCGTTGTCGGCGTGTTCTGGGGTGCCTCCATGGTTCGCGAACCACAGGAGAACATGCAGAACTTCGCCCAGTGTGGAAAGTGGTACGCTGAAGGAAAATTGAAACCACATGTCAGTGCCACCTACAGCCTGGCTGATGCCCCGCGTGCCATGGCGGACATGCTGTCGCGCTCCATCCTGGGCAAGGCGGTGATCCGGGTGCGCGACTGACCTGCAACGGGAAGACAATCATGAATGTGCCGGAAACCACGCCGGGCCTGCAGAAGATTGAAACGGGCGCGCAGTACATCGAGAGCCTGCGCGGGCGCGGCCTGAAAGTCTGGCTGTTCGGTGAGTTGGTCGACGAACCGGTCGATCACCCGATGATCCGGCCGTCCATCAACGCCGTTGCGCGCACCTATGACCTTGCCTGTGAACAGCCGGAACTGGCGTCCGTGGTTTCCCCTTTTACCGGGGAACGGGTCAGCCGCTTTCTGCACGTGTGTACCAGCACAGATGACCTGGTGTTGCAGAACAAGATGCAACGGCGCCTTGGTCAACTGACGGGTACCTGTTTCCAGCGTTGCGTCGGCATGGATGCGTTCAATTCCCTGTACTCCACCACCTTCGAGATCGACGAGCAGCAGCAAACCAGCTATCACCAGCGCCTGCGCGAATTCCTGACCGACATGCACCGGCACAATTACGTGGTGGGCGGTGCGATGACCGATGTGAAGGGGGATCGATCGCTTGCACCGCATGCGCAGGATGATCCTGACCTCTTCGTGCACGTCAGTCGCCGGGACGAGCAGGGTGTTTATTTGCGTGGTGCCAAGGCCCACCAGACCGGCTGCCTGAACTCGCACTGGCTGGTGGTCATGCCGACACTGCGCCTCGGCGCGGGTGACGAGGCGTACGCAATCGTTGGCGCGGTACCGGTGGATGCGCCCGGCCTTACCTATATCTACGGTCGCCAATCCTGCGACACCCGCAGCATGGAAGGCGGTTCACTGGACGTCGGCAATGCCGAGTACGGTGGCCAGGAAGCCATGGTCATCTTTGATGACGTGTTCGTGCCCAACGAACTGATCTTCATGGATGGCGAGACTGATTTCGCGGCCATGCTGGTGCAACGCTTCACCACCTATCACCGGCGCAGTTATGTCTGCAAAACCGGT